>NZ_PQLN01000074.1:0-21463 GCF_002919855.1 Aeromonas sp. ASNIH8
GGCTGCATAGGCGTCATGTTCATAGAAAAACGCCCCAGGCCATCGAGACCCAGGGCGGTGAAGATATCAAAGACCCGTTTTCCGGTAAATCGCAATGCGGCTCCGCTTAAGTGAACAGCATTGCGCCCATGGGGCGGTCTTTTCATTTCCGTCTCCCGCGCCTCGCGTCGGGGCCATCGGAAGCGCGCTGCGCAGAGTGGCAGCAGGCAGGTGGTGGCGGCCTTATCCGTGTTCAAACATCCGGAACAGACAAACCACGAACAGCACCGGGGTGAGTGCTGGCAGCCTTATCCGTGTTCAAACATCAGGAACAGGTAAACGACAAACAGCACAAGATGGGTGGCGCCGTGCAGGGCGTGGGTGCGGCCGCTGCTGAAGGTCACTTTACAGACCATGAGGGTGGTGATGAGCAGCACCATGTCGGCAGGGGAGAGGCCCAGGCGCACTTCCTGCCCCATCAGGGAGCCGATGAAGAGCACGGAGGGTACCGTGAGGGCGATGGTGGCCAGCACGGAGCCGAAGTAGAGATTCATGGCCCGCTGCAACTGGTTGTTGAAGGCCGCCTTGATGGCGCCGACCGCTTCGGGAGCCAGCACGATACAGGCGACGATGAAACCACCCAGCGCCATCGGGGCTTCCATCACGTGCACCCCGTAGTTGATGGGGATGGCCAGGGTCTTGGCCAGCAGGATCACTACCACCAGGTAGGCGAGCAGCAAGAGGGTGTGATAGACGTTGCTCTGCAGCGGGCCGTGGTGATCCTCGAGATCCTCGTGATCACTGTCGACGAAGAAGTGGCTGTGGCTGCGGGTCTGGATCAGCAGGAAGACACCATAGAGCAGGATGGAGATGATGATCAGCATCCATGACATGGCCTTGGAGAGGCTGCCCAGGGTGCCGCCCTGGGTGAAGTTCGGCAGGACCAGACAGAGCAGTGCCAGGGGAATGATGGCCACCAGATAGGATTTGACCCCGTCCAGATTGAAGTTCTGGGTGTGATAGCGCCAGCCGCCAAACAGCAGGGTGAAGCCCACCAGACCGTTGGTGACCAGCATCACCACCGCGAACATGGTGTCACGGGCCATGGTGGGATTGGGATCGCCGGTCAGCATGACGGAGGAGATCATCACCACTTCCAGGGAGATGACCGAGAGGGTCAGGATCAGGGTACCGAAGGGTTCCCCGAGCTTGATGGCGAGGGCGTCAGAGTGACGCACGACGGAGAAGATGGCCCAGGTCACGATGGCAAGCAGGGCCAGCGACACCGGCAGGTAGACCGCAAGGGGGGTTGTCTCTGCCAGCAGGTCGCTCCCCAGGGTTTTGAAGAAGAGCAGGGTCAGCAGACCGGCAGGCAGAGCAATCTCTTGTCGGATAAAAGACTTCATAGGCAGTGGTTCTCATCTCGGGGCGGCCTCGGCCGACGGGGTATGGAGCGACTTGGTGCACCCAAGGTGCACAGACCCATGATAAGGGGAGATGCTCCTCATGCGGAGCATCATTTTGTTGCAAAGGGTGAGAGACGGGGCAGATACCGCCTCAGTGCGGGTCGGAGGGGTTGGTTGTCTCGCCCTCTTGCCATGCCATCAGCCAGATCTTCAGTTTGCTCAGGGGCATGGGCTTGGCATAGACGTAGCCTTGGATCAGGTGGACTCCGTGGCGATGCAGGTATTCCACCTGCTCCTGGGTTTCGACCCCTTCGGCGATCATCTCCATGCCCGATTTGAGGCCGAAGGCGATGGTGGCATCCAGCACGCTGCGCTTGAGGTCGTCCGTGCCTATGGTATCCACGAACATCTTGTCGATCTTGATCTGGCGAATGCCGAGCCGTTGCAGGTAGGCAAAGCCGCCATAACCGGTGCCGAAGTCATCCAGCTTGAAGTGATAGCCCCTCTCCTGCAGAGCGGCGATCTCCGCCATGGCCCCCTGGATGTGCTTGATGGGATCCCGCTCGGTGAGTTCGAAGGTGAGGCGGGCCGGGGAGGGCCAGCCATGGCGCTGCAACTGGGTGCGCAGACGAGGTTGCTCGATATGGCCCGCCACCAGATTGACGCTGACCCACTGGTGCGGGGCCAGGACGGGGAGATCCGCCAGGATGCGCTCCAGCAGTTGATCCGTCATCGGCAGGATCAGCCCCTGCTCCTCCGCATAGGCGATGAAGGTGCCTGGCGACACCAAATCCCGTCCTCGCTGCCAGCGCAGCAATGCCTCGAATCCCACCACCCTTCGGTTTCTGCTGTCCACTATGGGCTGATAGAAGGGGATGAACTCCCGCCGAGCCAGCCCTCTTTGCAGCAACCCCTTGAGGGAGCGCCGGTAGTTTCTAAGGCTCCAGTAGAGGGCCGCCAGCAGCGCCCCCAGTGCCCCGGCCGACCAGAGGCCATCGCGGTGTATCTGTGAGCGGGCGTAGCGTTTCAGTGCCTCGCCAGCCCAGAGGGTCTGTTCCACCTGATGCTGGGGGTCGAAACTGAGCAGCCGCATCGGGTTTGCCTCTTCTCGAATGTGCTTGTTGCCACGGGGGAAAAAGAGCCCGGACTGGGTCGGGTGCTTGTGGTTGAACTCCAGGTAGAAACAGTCGTTGCAGGGGGTGCGCAGCAGCTCATGGCTCCAGCTGCTGTCGAGCACCCAATAGGCCAGATTGCCGTTGCGTCTCGCATAGACCAGGGTTTCGCGTTCGGTATCGAACATGGGGGCCGTGCTGGAAATATGAAAGTCGGGGGAGACCGGTATGCCGGCGTCGGCAAGCTGGGGCAGGGCGGGGCCCAGGGTGGAGCAGCCGCTCCCGTTGGCAAGCTGCAGGCCGGCCAGGCGAATATGGCGGTTGTAATACTGGGGTGAGCGCAGCAGCGCCATGTCTTTGGGGCCGCAATCGAAGGCAAAGTGGGCGAGTTGAGCGGGGACATCGTGATCCAGGAGCTGGTTGCGCTCCTGCTGGTAGTCGAGCAGAGCCCTTTCCTTTGTCTGCAACAGGTGGTGAGCCAGCTTGTCGCTCAACAGGGGGGTGAGCAACAGCATCAGCAGCGGGGGCAAACAGAAGAGGCCCAGAGGAATCCATAACGGAGATCGTGCAGACATGGTGGGCCCCCTTCTTCCCTGAAATGAAACAACCCGATTGAGACTCAAGCATCATAGCATTAGCTGCATCGATTTGAGCCAAGTTGGTCACACTTGGAACAAAAACGATAATTAATTGATAAATAAAGGATATGGCTACACACCTGAACAAGATTCAATCGCTGACCTGTCATAAATGACAATTGTCCAGCTTATCTGAAGTGGCTAAAGTAGCGGTGCGGTTTGACTCACCGTGTGTTCAATACTCCTGTATCTATTTTTGTCAGTAGCACAGAGTGTTAGTTTTGATATGAGTGTTTCTTTTGGTCCCCGTTGTGGGACCATTTTTCTGTCCGCTCCTCAGCCTGTGTCCCCTCGTTTGCTCCCTTGATGCCTCTCTCTTTTGCGACCTGCACTACGGCGCTGCATGACGCATCCGCCCGCTTATTTGCAGAAGCGGGATCTTCATCCATAGGCGGCGTTTGGTCTGGGCTGATACCATGATGCCCTATGGATGCTGTCGGCTACGGAAAGGCACATGAAACTGACAACTCAACTCGTCTCTTTTATTACGCTGTGCGTGATCTCGGCCATGGCCATGGTGATGCTCGGCGGGGTCTTCAGTTTCCGCCAGATGGGAATGGAGCTGCAGCAGAACCGGGTCGACTCCCTGGTAGAGATCATCGACAAGCAGCTCGGGGTGACCGATGACCAGCAAGCCCTTGCCCGCTGGCTGCCCTCCCTGTTGCGGGCCTCCCATGTGGTGGAGCTGGAGATCCGTCAGGACAAGCAGCGGGTCTACTGGTTTCGCGACGTGCAGCAGCAGACGGATGAGAGCCTGCTGATCGCCTACAGCGAGGCGATCCCCAATCAGGCCGGGATGCGGGCCGACTTCAAGCTGGACAGGCCGTTCAAGGAGTTCGAGTACTCCATGAAGGCGATGTTCGGCATCTCTCTGGGTATCTTCATCGTGGTGTTCGGGCTCTGGTACTCCATCCGCTGGCTCCGTCAGCAGTTGCGCGGTGCCGAGCTGCTGGCGGAGCGTGCCCAGCTGATCCTGGATGGCAAGCTGACCAAGCTGGCCCATGACCCTGCCGAGGAGTGGCCCGTTTCGGCCAGTCAGGCCCTCACCCATCTGCTGACCGAGCTGGCCGACGCCCGCAAGGAGCGCAGCCGCTTCGACAACTTCATCCGCAGCAACGCCTTCGTCGACAAGACGACGGGCATCGGCAACCGCCTCTTCTTCGACAACCGGCTGGAGAGCGCCATCATGGAAGCAAGTGTGATCAGCGGCGGCGTGCTGCTGATCGAGCTGGCCGGTCTGGAGGAGCTGGATCCCGAGCTGAGCGGGCGCCCGAGCCAGGAACTCCTGATGGAGGCTAGCGCCACCATCGCCGCCTTCGTGCGAAAGCACAGCGGAGCCCTGCAGGCGCGCTATGCCGGTCAGGTCTTTGCCGTGCTGCTGCCGAACATGTCAGAGAGCGAGATGGTGGACGGTGCCAGCCAGTTGCTCAAGAGTCTGCAGCGGCTGCACTGGCCCGAAGCGGTCAATGCCGACACCGCCGTCTATCTCGGTGCGGTCTGCTATCAAGCACAGGATTCCCTGCTCAAGGTGCAGGAAGAGGCGGAGCTGGCGCTCAAGAGCGCGCGCCTGCAAGGACACAGCGGCTGGTTCCTGTTCGAGAAATCCCTCAACGAGGAGGCGAGCAGCAAGGGAACGGTGCGCTGGCGCACCCTGATCAGCCGTCGCATCGAGGAGCAGGGCATCGACTTCTACGTCCAGCCTGTGCAGCAGGAGCGGGATCAGGTGGTGTTGCAGCAGGAGCTGCTCATCCGCCTTCACGACGAGCAGGGCCGGGAGCTGCAGGCGGGGGTCTTCATGCCCATGGCGGAGAAGGCCGGTCTGCTGCTGCCGCTGGACAGGCTGGTGGTGGCCCGAGCCTTGCGACTGCTGCGCCAGCGACCGGCATCGAGCTGCCCCATCAGCCTCTCTCTGTGCGCCCAGAACCTGCTCACCCGCGAGTTCCAGCGCGAGCTCTTCTTCGAGCTGTTCCAGTTGCCGCGCAGTACCAACGAGGGGTTGATCCTGCAGTTGTCGGAGTCCCAGGTGACCCGCCACTACGAGGCCCTCAAGCGGCCGCTTCGGGCGATGCGCATGCTGGGGTGCAGGCTGGCCATCGATCATGCGGGCCAGGACGTGGTGAGCACCCAGTACATCAAGGAGTTCGAGATCCACTTCCTCAAGCTGCACCCCAGCCTGGTGCGGGAGATCCACCTGCGCCAGGTCAACCAGATGGCGGTACGCAGTCTGGTGGGGGGCTGTGCCAATACCCAGGCCCGGGTCATCGCGGTGGGGGTAGAGAGTGGCGACGAGTGGAAGATGCTGCGACACCTGGGCGTGCATGCCGGTCAAGGTCCCTGGTTTGCCGACCCCGAGCCCCTCAACCTGCCTGACTAGCGTTCCGGCCGGGGTGACAGGCGGCCCTGCTCCTGCAGGCCCGCCAGCCCCTGCAAGCCACCTGTGTGGATGAAGATGATCTTGCTGCCGCGCGCAATGCGGCCTGCCGCCAGTTCGCGAAACAGCCCCCACATCGCCTTGCCACTGTAGATGGGTTCCAGCGGCAAGCCGGTTTCGGCACTGAATGCCTGCACCCATTGCCAGAGTGCCGGACTAAACCTGGCATAGCCGCCGTCGTGGTGATCCAGCGCAATGCGCCAGCCCGGAGTAGTGGCCGCCGCCGGATGCAACCGGCATACCTCGCCGGTGATGAAGTCGGCCCCCTTGAGCACCGCGATGGCCAGGATCTGCTCCTGTGCCCGCTTGCCCGCGATGAGCCCCGCCAGGGTGCCGCCGCTGGCGCAGGGCAGCACCCAGAGATCCGGCGAGAAGGGCACCTCGTCGACAAGCTCGGCCACTCCGGGGATGGCCAGCGGGCTGCTGCCTCCTTCCGGTACCAGCAGGGTGTCGTCATCCTCGAACCTGGCAAGCCATTCGGGATCCTGGCGCCGGCGATAGTCCTGCCGGTCGACAAAAACGAGATCCATGCCCCAGCCTTTCGCCGCTTTCAGGGTGGGATTGCTGACGGTATCCCCTTCACCGCGTATGATGCCCGTGGTGCGCAGTCCCAGTCTGAGTCCTGCTGCGGCCAGGGCGTGAATGTGATTGGAGTAGGCGCCGCCAAAGGAGAGGATGTGGCCCTTGCCCAGCATCTGTGCCTGTTGCAGATGGTATTTGAGCTTTCGCCACTTGTTGCCGGAGAGGGTCGGGTGGATCAGATCGTCCCGCTTGCACCAGAGCGTGACGTCATGGGCTGCCAGCAGAGGATGCCGGATCCGGTGCAGGGGGGAGGGGAGCTGAAGGGGAGCCATGGGATCGTCTCCCGTGGGTGCCAGCGTGGCCGTCGATGCGTCGTTTGTCATAAAGTTGGAGGCTAATAGCCTGTTTATGTTAAGGTTTAGTCCGTTTTACGCGGCCAGGTGAAGATCCAGATGAAGTCACTGTTCAGGCGTTCTCCCTCCAGCCATCAGGTCGGGATCCTGCTGGCCAGCGATCGCATTCTGCTGGCCTGCGTGGACCCCGTTCCCGTGTTTGCCAGCCAGCCTGTCAACGGCCCCCACGACTGGTCCAAGGCCCTGGCCGAGCTGTTTTCCCGGCACGGTCTGGCCAAGTCTAAGGTGCGGGTGGCCCTCGCGGCCAGCCTTTATCAGCAGATCCAGATCGACAAGCCTGCCGTCCCCGATGCCGAGATGGCGGGGGCCCTGCCCTGGGCCATCAAGGATTTCGTCAACGAGCCGGTGTTGCAGCTCGCCATGGATTATGTGGACCTGCCGACGCCCCCTGCCGGGCGTCCGCGCATCAACGTTGTCTGCATGCCCAAGAGCCGGGTGCAGCAGGTGGCGGATGCGGTCAACGGCGCGGCGACCCTGGAGGCCATCGTCAGTGACGAGCTGGCCATGACGGCCCTCTACGAGGCGGACCAGATGGTGCGCATGCTGCTCTGGCAACCCCGGGGGCAGGAGCTGCAACTGCTGGTCTTCCATCGGGGCGGACTCTGTTTCTCCCGCCAGTTGCGTGGATTTGCGAGCCTCACCGGCAGCCATGAGCCAGATGCCGACCAGCTCGACGCGCTGGCGCTGGAGATCCAGCGATCCATCGATTATCTGGCCGGCCATCTCAAGCTGCCCGAGCCCGGCCAGTTGCAACTGGCCATCGCCTCCTCCGCCATGGGGGTACTGGTGCGTCACCTGGAACAGACATTCGGTTTCCCGGTGTCGGCCATGGCAAACAAGGCGGTACTGGCAGGAGTCGAATACCTCAGTGCCTATGGCGCGGCCCTGGGCAGGAGCGACTGATGAAACACCATATCAACCTCTATGGCGCCGAATTCCGGCCAAGACGCCTGTGGGCCAGCCTGCCCCAGATGGCGTTGGTCTGGGGCGGCGTCCTGGTACTGCTGCTGGGGGCCACCCTCTTCTATGGCTGGCAACAGCAGGGCCTCGATCGTGAATTGGCTGGCGTGCGGGCACAGCTCGACGTGCAGCGCGGCGAGGCCAGGCGTCTCGATGCGGAGCTGGCGCGCCATCTGGCGAATGTAGACTTGCAGCGGCAACTGGCCGACAAGCGGGAAGAGCTGGGGGCGAAACAGGCGCTGATGCAGCAGCTTGGCCACCTCTCCCTGCAAAAATCCCAGGGCTATGCGGGGGTGATGGCGGACCTTGCCCGCCTGCGGGATCCCCGCCTCTCCCTGCAACGGCTCGAAATAAGCGACGGGCGCATCAACCTCGCGGGCGTGGCCGAACGCAGTCAGGACGTGCCTGCCTGGGTGAACCGCTTCAAGCAGACCCCCTCCCTGGCGGGCAAGCAGTTTGGCGAGCTCACCCTGAGTCGGGACAAGGAGGGCCAGCTTGCCTTCCAGCTCAGTGGCATAGCGCGGGAGACTCCCTGATGGACATGAAGGCACAATGGCAGGGATGGGCGCAGCAGATCGCAGCCCTCAGCCTGCGCGAGCGGATCCTCATTCTGTTGACCGGGGTCGTGCTGCTCGGGGCCATGGGCATCTATGGCTGGCTGGATGACGCCGACACCCGGCTGGGCCAGGATCGGCAGGCCCTGGCTGCGGCGCAGCGGGATCTGGAGATCCTGATTCTGGAAAACCAGGGCAAGCAGGCCAGGCTGGGGCGGGATCCCGATGCCCAGGTACGCGAGCAGCTCGCTGGTGTCGAGACCACTCTGCGCCAGATGGATGCCGAGCTGCTGGCTCAGACGGTGGATCTGATCCCCGCCCACGAAATGCCCGCGGTGCTGGAAGCCCTGTTGTCCCGCTCCGCCAACCTGCATATGCTGGCGCTCACCTCCCTCAAGCCCGAGCCGCTGATGGCCGGGGAGCAGAAGGTGAACCTGTTCAGGCACGGCATCCAGCTTCAGCTGGAGGGCGGCTATTTCGATGTCTACCAGTACCTGAAAGCGCTCGAAGCCCTGCCTCGGCACTTCTACTGGAAGGGCTTTGACTACCGGGTGGTCGAGCATCCCAAGGCGGCGGTAGCGATGGAGATCTACACCCTCAGCACCAGCAAGGAGTTCATCCGTGGTTAAGCGGCATGTCGGCGGGACGGGATCCCGCATTTTTGCCTTCCCATCCTGGCGCTGGCTGGCCCTGTGGGGGAGCCTGCTCGCGCTGCAGGCCCAGGCCGAGGTGCTGCAGGATCCCACCATGCCCCTGGCGGGATCCGGCTCGGCGGCGAGTGTCGCCAAGGAGGCCGGTCTGCCCAGGTTGCAGAGCGTCATCCTGGGGAGCGGGCCCGCCCTGGCGGTGCTCGACGGTCAAAGCTACCGGGTCGGCCAGCAGGTCAACGGATTCCGGCTGGTGGGGATCAGCGCCGACAGCGTAGTGCTGGAAAAAGCGGGCAAACGCCAGACACTGACCCTGTTTGGCAGCAAGATCCGGATGTGAAGTGGGTGTCGCACGGGATGGTGCGGGCCAGGTTTGTCGAGTTTCATAGCGAGTCAGGTGCACGAATAACATGAAAAAACCCCCTTTTTGTCTGCTTCCCCTCGCGCTGGCGGTGGCGGGTTGCACTACCTATCGTCACCCCGAGCCGGTACAGGCCAAAGATGCACTCAAGCAGGCGATGAGCGAGCAGAGCCCGACCGCCCCCCTGACTTCCCTGCCGCCCTCGGTGCAGAGCGAGCTGTTGCAGCTCAATCGTCCCCAGCAGCCGATGACCATTCCCGAGAAGCGGATGCGCATCGCGGCCCATGACGTGGACGCGGTGGAGTTCTTCGGCTCCCTGTTCAAGGGCTCCCGCTACAGCGTGGCGGTCCATCCCGGTGTGGCGGGCGTCATTTCGGTAGAACTCAAGGACGTGACCCTGCAGGAGGCGCTGGCGACCGTCGGCGACATGTACGGCTTCGACGTACAGCGCAAGGGCAACGTGTTCCACGTCTATCCCGCCGGTCTGCGTACCGAGACCATTCCGGTCAACTACCTGATGATGGCCCGGCGCGGTCTCTCCCGTACCTCGGTGAGCACAGGCGGGGTGACGGCCAACGACAACAACAATGGCAATAACAACAACTTCGACAACGGCCTGAACAACAGCGGCAACAACAACAGCCAGGGCAACACCGCCAGCGGTGACAACAACACCAACAGCAACGGCACCCGCATCGAGACGGACAGCAACAACGACTACTGGACCGATCTGCGGGATTCCCTGCAGACCCTGATCGGCACAGGGGAAGGGCGGGCCGTCATCACCAGTCCCCAGGCGGGCCTGGTCACGGTGCGTGCCTATCCCAAAGAGCTCAAGGCGGTGCGCGAGTTCCTGGACCAGTCCGGCGAACACCTCAAGCGCCAGGTGGTGCTGGAAGCGCGGATCCTGGAAGTGTCCCTCAACGAGGGTTACGAGCAGGGGGTGGACTGGAGCGGCCTCTCCGCAAGCTGGGACGGCGGCAAGGGCATCACGGGGGGCGGCTCCCTCATGGACAGCCCCATCGCTTCGACCCCCAACCAGATCTTCCGGGCTCTGGGGGGCGGCGCCGGTTTCACCATCTCTGATGGCAACTTCAACGTCGCGGTCAGCCTGCTCAAGACCCAGGGGGACGTGAACACCCTCTCCAGCCCGCGCGTGACGGCCACTAACAACCAGAAAGCGGTGATCAAGGTGGGGACGGACGAATACTTCGTCACCAACGCCTCGACCACCACCACCACCTCGGGGACTTCGGCCCCCATCGTCACCCCGAACGTGGAGCTGACCCCCTTCTTCTCGGGGATAGCCCTGGACGTGACGCCCCAGATCGACGAGCAGGGCAAGGTATTGCTGCATATCCACCCCTCCGTCATCGACACCGAGGAGCAGAGTAAGACCATCAGCGTCGGCACCGCCGATCCCCTGGTGTTGCCGCTGGCCAAGAGCTCTATCCGCGAGTCCGATACCGTGGTGCAGGCCAACAATGGGGACATCATCGTCATCGGTGGTCTGATGAAGACCGACAGGCAGGAGATCGTCAGCAAGGTGCCCCTGCTGGGTGACATCCCCTGGGTCGGCGAGGCCTTCACCAACCGCCGGGAGAGCAACCGCAAGGTGGAGCTGGTGATCCTGCTCAAGCCCACCGTGGTGGAAAAAGACACCTGGCAGAAAGAGCTGCAACGCTCCTCCGAGCTGCTCGACAAATGGTATCCCCCCAAGGGCTGATCCGGGATGACGCGCCTGTTGAGCACTCCTTCTCCCATGTGGTGGCGCCTCCCGGCTGCTGCCAGTCTGCCCTGCCCGACGGCGGTGGCGCCATGTCGCTGATCCGGGGCTGTCTGCGGCTGCGCGCCCTGGACTCTGGCCGGGAGGGAGCATGTATCTGAGCCACTTCGGACTGCGGGAGGCTCCCTTCGGCCTGACCCCGAACACCGGTTTCTATTACGGCCTGCCCCCCCACGAGGAGGCCATGCAGGTGCTCAACTGGGCGCTTTCCCAGGGGGAGGGGTTCATCAAGGTGACCGGCGAAGTCGGCACCGGCAAGACCCTGCTCTGTCGCAAGCTGCTGAGCGAGCTCGGCTCCGAGGCCTGCCCGGTGCGTCTGGCCTGGCTGCCCAACCCCCATCTCACTCCGGGGGAGCTGCGCACGGCCCTGGCCCTGGAACTGGGGTTGACGCTGGCGGGGGAGAGCGAGCTGGATCTCACGGATCGCATTCACCGCCATCTGATCTCCCTGCATCGGCAGGGGAGCCGGGTGGTGGTGCTGATCGACGAGGCGCAAGCCCTGCCGGACGAGACCCTGGAGGCGATCCGGCTGTTTGGCAACCTGGAAACCGAATCCAGCAAGCTGCTGCAAATCGTGCTGTTCGGCCAGCCCGAGCTGGATGCCAGGCTCGGGCAGCCCCGTCTTCGCCAGTTGCGCCAGCGCATCGGTTTTTCCTACCGCCTGCGGCCGCTGCGGCTCGACGAGACCCGGGCCTATCTGGAGTACCGACTGCAGGTGTCCGGCTATCGCGGGGCCGCCCTGTTCGATGGCCGCGCCCTGCGCAGGCTGTGGCGCGCATCCCGCGGCATTCCCCGCCTCATCAACATACTGGCGCAGAAGTGCCTGATGCTGGCCTATGGTCGCGGTGTGCGGCGGATCGACAGCGCCCTGGTCCGGCTCGCCATCCGGGATACCGATGATGTCCGCCGTGGCCGTCTCACCCTCTGGTGGCCCCTGTTGTTGTTGTTGGGCACCGCCCTGGCGTATGGAGTCTGGTCATGAGCGTGATCAATCAGATGCTGAAAGATCTGGATAGGCGTCAGCAAGAGGCCGAGGGAGCCGCCGTCTATGTGGCGCCGGTGCGCCAGCAAGGCTGGTGGATGCTGGTGCTGACCCTGCTGTGTACCCTGGCCCTGGGGATCCTCGGCTGGCGCACCTGGATCTTCTGGCAGCAGAGCCTGCGAGCCTCCCTGCCAGCGGCGCAGGTCGAGGCCCCCCGCACCGCCCCTGCGGTGGCGCCATCCGCGCCCCTGGCGGTGGTGGCCACCACGCAGGCGGTCTCCTCTGCTGCGCCAGTGGCAAAGGTGCCCGCCGCCAGTGCCGAGTCGACCGCCGCGAGAGTGGCCCCCTCCGCAGCCGAGCAGGCTCCGGCCGATGAGGCCGTGCTCGCCGATGAGGGCAATCCGGAGGAAGCGCTGGGGGACGAGACGATCCCGAGCGACGAGGAGCTGCAGCCGGACCTCTATGCCGAGCTGGCCGCGGAGCAGAGCGCCGAAGAGGCGCCTGCACCCGCCGCGCCGCGCAAACCCGGGATCCTGAAGATCGAGACGGTGGAACTCTCCGACGCCGAGCTGGCCACCCTGGCCGAGCGCAAGGCGACCACGGCCATGGCCAAGGGACGGATGCAGGAGGCGCAGGATGGCTACTACGAGGTGCTGGCCCACGATCCCCACAACCAGGGGGCGCGGGAACAGCTGGCGGGCCTGCTCTATGGCGCCGGACGGCTGACCGAGGCCGCCCAGGTGCTGGAAGAGGGGCTGAGGCTGGATCCCGCGCAGGCGGACCTGCGTCTGCTGCTGGCCCGTGTGGCCATCAGCGTAGGGGATCGGCAGAAGGCGCTGGATTGGCTCACCGGCTATCAGCCCGATATTGCCAGCAATCTGGATTATTACGCCACCTGGGCCGGCCTTGCCCAGGAGCTGGGGCAGCCTGTCCAGGCGTCCGAGATGTACGTCAGGCTGTTGCGCCAGCAGCCAGATCAGGGGCGCTGGTGGCTGGGACTGGGGGTGGCGGAGGATGGTCAGGGACACCGTCAGCGGGCACTGGATGCCTATCGCAATGCCCAGTTGCACGGCAATCTGGGGGAGGCCTCCACCCAATGGCTTGAACAACGAATTGGCCAACTGACCCATTGATTAAAGCGGCAGTTCGATGAGCCCATGCCATCGGACCAGGCAGCGGGCGTGAAGCAACAGAGATCGGAGCAACAATGGCACAACCCAGACTGAAAATGCGCCTAGGCGACCTGCTGGTACAGGAACAGATCATCTCGGATGATCAGCTGCAGCTCGCCCTGCAGCAGCAGCGCCAGACCGGCCGCAAGCTGGGGACCACCCTCATCGATCTCGGCTTCATCAGCGAGGTGCAACTGCTGACCTTCCTCGCCCGTCAGCTGGATGTGCCCTTCTTCGATCTCAACAACCTCACCATCGACGTCTCGGCCGTGGCGCTGTTGCCCGAGGTGCAGGCGCGCCGCTACCGGGCGCTGGCCGTCAACCTGAGCGACGACAAGGTCACCGTGGTGATGTCGGATCCGGCGGATCTGAGCGCCCTCGACGCCATCGCTGCCCTGCTCAGCCCGCGGGAGTTGGTGCTGGCCGTGGCCCGTGAAGGCCAGCTGCTGGAGTATTTCGACCGCCTCTATCGCCGCACCCGGGAGATAGAGAACTTCGCGGTGCAACTGCACGAAGAGCACCAGGAGACCGGCTTCGAGCTGGGGGCCGGCAGCCTCAATGCCGCAACCGACGAGGGGGAGGCGACGGTGGCCAAGCTGCTGCGCTCCCTGTTCGAGGACGCGGTACAGGTGGGTGCCTCCGACATCCATATCGAACCGGACGAGAAGGTGCTGCGCATTCGCCAGCGTATCGACGGCGTGCTGCATGAGAACATCCTCAACGAGGTGCGCATCGCCCAGGCGCTGGTGCTGCGCCTCAAGCTGGTGGCCGGGCTCGACATCTCCGAGAAGCGTCTGCCCCAGGATGGCCGTTTCAACATGAAGGTGCGCGGCCGCGACGTGGATGTGCGGATGTCCACCATGCCGGTGCAGTACGGCGAGTCCGTGGTGATGCGGCTGCTGGATCAATCCTCCGGCATCTTGTCGCTCGCCGAGACCGGGATGCCCCCCGCCATCCTGACCCGCTTCCGCCGTCAGCTCAAACGCCCTCACGGCATGATCCTGGTGACGGGCCCGACCGGCAGCGGCAAGACCACGACGCTCTACGGTGCCCTCTCCGAGCTCAACCAGGCCAGCCACAAAATCATCACGGTGGAAGACCCGGTGGAGTACCGCCTGCCCCGCATCAGCCAGGTGCAGGTCAATCCCAAGATAGGGCTCACGTTCTCCCAGGTGCTGCGCTCCACCCTGCGCCAGGATCCGGACATCCTGCTGGTGGGGGAGATGCGGGACAACGAGACGGTGGAGATCGGCCTGCGCGGCGCCATCACGGGTCACCTGGTGCTGACCACCTTGCATACCAACGACGCCGTGACCAGCGCTCTGCGTCTCATCGACATGGGGGCGCCCGGCTATCTGGTGGCGAGCGCCCTGCGGGCCGTGGTGGCCCAGCGCCTGGTGCGGCGGGTGTGTGAACACTGCGCCTGCGAGACAGCGCCGGACGAGGGGCAGGCCACCTGGCTCTCCGTGCTCTCCGGTGAAGCGCCGGGGCAGCATCGCTATCGCAAGGGGCGGGGTTGCCAGAGCTGCAACTTCACCGGCTATGCGGGCCGGATCGGGGTGTACGAGCTGCTGGAGCTGGATCAATCCATGATGGATGCCCTGCGCAGCAACGATGCCGAGGGGTTTGCCCGGGCGGCACGGGCGCACGAGCACTACCGCCCCCTGGCCCTGACGGCGCTCGACTATGCCCGCGAGGGGATCACCTCGGTGGACGAGGTGCTCCGGCTGGCCGAGGACCTGGGGTAACGCATGAGGCATCTGGATCGTACTGAATCACTCTGCCGGGGTCGCCCATGAACCGTTTTGCCTACAAGGGGCGTGACAGCCAGGGCCAGGCCGTCAGCGGCGTGGTGGAAGCGGTCAGCGAGCTGGCCGCCGCCGAGCAGCTGATGCGCCGCGGGGTGATGCCCACCGAGCTGAAGGCCGGCAAGGTCAGGTCTGCCAGCATCGACTGGTCGCTGCTGCTGGAAGGGAGCGTCAAGCTGGAGGAGCTGGTGGTCTTCAGCCGCCAGATGTATGCCCTGACCCGGGCAGGCATCCCTATCCTGCGCGCCATCGCGGGGCTGGAGGAGAGCGCCCACAGCAAGCCCCTCAAGCGGGCGCTTCACGCCCTGGGGGAGGATCTGGCCAACGGCCGGCCGCTGTCGAGTGCGATGCAGTCGCACCCGAAGGTGTTCAGCAGCCTCTTCGTGGCCATCATCCACGTGGGGGAGAACACGGGTCAGCTGGAGGAGGCCTTCCTGCAGCTCGCCAACTATTTCGATCTGGAGCTGGAGACCCGCAAGCGGATCAAGACCGCCATGCGCTACCCCACCTTCGTGCTGATTGCCATCGCCGTCGCCATGGTGATCCTCAACATCATGGTGATCCCCGTCTTTGCCGGGATGTTTGCCAAGTTCGGGGTGGAGCTGCCGCTGGCGACCCGTATCCTGCTGGCCACCTCCCACTTCTTCGTTCACTACTGGTGGTTGCTGCTCGCCATTCTGGTGGGCGCCGTCGTCGGCTGGCGACGCTGGGTCGCCACCACCAAAGGCAGGTTGGCCTGGCACAGATGGCAGCTGCGGCTGCCCATCGTCGGCTCCATCATAGAGCGCTCCCTGCTTGCCCGTTTTGCCCGCAGCTTCTCCATGATGCTCAAGGCCGGCGTGCCGCTCAACACGGCGCTGACCCTGGTGGCCGATGCGGTGGACAACGCCTGGATGGCGGGGCAGATCCGCGACATGCGGGGCGGCATCGAGCGGGGGGAGAGCCTGCTGCGCACCGCCGGGGCCAGCGGCCTCTTCACCCCTCTGGTGATGCAGATGATCGCGGTGGGGGAGGAGACCGGCCAGGTGGACGAGCTGCTGCACGAAGCGGCCGAGTATTACGAGCGTGAGGTGGATTATGACCTCAAGAGCCTCACCGCCCGCATCGAACCCATCCTCATCGGCATAGTGGCGGTCATGGTACTGGTGCTGGCGCTGGGTATCTTCACTCCCATGTGGGACATGATGAGAGCTGTTCGCGGCCAGTGACAGGGTTCAGCATCTTCACTCCTCTGATGGTGAGACACGATGAGAGCTGTTCGCGGCCAGTGACAGGGTTCAGCATCTTCACTCCTCTGATGGTGGGACACGATGAGAGCTGTTCGCGGCCAGTAACATGGTTCAGCATCTTTACTCCTCTGGTGGTGGGACATGATGAGAGCTGTTCGCGGTCAGTAGGCAGTATCTTCACGGTCATCCGGATGCCGCCCGTGCCGGGCACAGAGAACAGGGTATGAAAGAGCATGAGCAGAGAGTCCGAGCGGGATGAGCACTGGCTGGGGGGATATCGGCGGGTCGTCGTCTTTATCCTGCTGGCGGTCATCGTCACGACCCTGGTCATGAGCTATCGCAATCACAGGGAAGAGGCGTTGGCCATCAGCGCCAGCCTGCTCGGTGAGCAGTTCGCACAGCGGGCCCAGCGCCTGCACGGACGCTGGCTCGACGAGCGGCGTCCGTCGGTGCTCCATGCCGAGGGCACAGCCTGGCAGTTCGATGAGCGGGGCTGGCCTCTGGCGGTGCTGCCGCGCCAGTCGCCATCGGCCGATTGCCGTCAGCTCTGGCTCGCCCTGCTGGGGCACGATGAGGGGCTTTCATCCTGGCAGGCCCTTGCCAGCGAAGGAGGCGACGGGTGTGAATTTGGCCAGGAAGGACACTGGCTGCACTACAGCTTCACCGATGGCCAGGTGGTGGCCCGCCCCTGATTGGGTGCTTCAAGTATTTCATTGACATGATTTTTTTCTATCCGCATGAAATAATGCGGACCATTACGGAGGCAGCATGGCAGCAAAGAGAGTGAGACCCGTTAGGGCGCTTGGCCGGATGGCCGGTTTTTCCCTGATTGAGCTGGTGATCGTCATCGTGATCCTGGGGATCTTGGCCGTCACTGCCTTGCCCCGTTTTCTCGATGTGACCGACGAGGCGAAGAAAGCGAGCGTGGAAGGGGTGTCCGGCGGTTTCGCCACCGGGGTGTCCCTGGTGCGGGCCCAGTGGGAGGCCGAAGGGCGTGCCAGGCAGGATGGGCTCAACACAGTGCTCTATGACGGCTCGCGTTTCTATCTGACCACGCCGACCGACAGTCAGGTCAGCAATGGCGAGCTCTCTCCCGGGTATCCCATGGACACGGCAGCAAGTGGCACGCCCGATGTGGATCCGGCCAGCCTGACGGCGGCCCGCTGCCTCAATATTTGGGAGGGGTTGTTGCAGAATCCTCCCAAGGCTACTGCCCGCTTTGACGAGGTGCGCGGTAGCGGCAATGACCTGAAGTTCTATGCCACGGTGAGCAACAATGGACTGGATTCGGTCTGCCGTTACTATCTGGTCAACAGCCTGAGCAAGGGAAGTGATGGACGTTATCAGGACCCGCAAGGGAGCACGGATGCGTTCATGAGTTTCAGTTATCGCCCGGCCTCCGGCCAGGTGACCACCCATATCAATTGATAAACCGAGGAAAGACGTAATGAAAAAGCAAGCGGGTTTTACCCTGATCGAACTGGTCATCGTGATCATCATTCTGGGCATTCTGGCGGTCACCGCCGCACCCAAGTTCCTGAATCTGCAGGAGAATGCCAAGAAGTCTGCCGCTCAAGGTGTGCAGGCGGCTGTTAGCAGTTCTGCACAGCTGGTTTATAGCAAATCAGCATTGGAAGGCGAAGAGCGCGTTAGTAGTGCTGCGGTGACTGGTTCTGATGGTACATCGATTGATACTGCCTATGGTTATCCAAAGGCGAGTGATGCTGGGATCAGAAATGCAGTAACGATCGATGGCTCCTGGAAGGGGAGTGAGGCTACAACAGGTAGCTCGTATCAGTTCAAAGCTGATAGCGACCTGAAAAAAGATGCAAAGTGTGTTCTTTATACTCAGGCTACAAGTACCGCAACTGCAACTACCATCGTTGGCAAGTTGAGTGCTGATAATGGTACGTGTGTGCAGCCCTAAGACTTTGAATGATGAGCGAGGCTTCGGCCTCGCTTTCTCTTTTCCCTGATGAGAAGTCCCATGCCTGCAACCAAGGGCTTTACCCTGATTGAACTGGTGATCGTGATCCTGTTACTCGGGATTCTGGCCGCCTTTGCCGTGCCCAAATGGCTGGGCAAAGGCGGCTTTGAAACCCATACCCTGCGTGACGAGCTGGTGGCCCGGCTGCGGCTGGTGCAGACCATGAACATGCAGGAAGGGGACGCGCGCTGCACCCAACTGGTGGTAGAGCCGAGCCGCTTCGGTCATCTGACCCTGCTTGGCAGCTGTACCCCCAAGCCCATCTCCGGCTGGAGTGCGGACGAGCAGGCCCGGGGGCGAGTGGTCAAGGCCTCCGGCAGTATCTCCCTGCCTCAGGGCAGCTTTTCTTTCGACAAGCGCAGCGGTCGCCCCGTATCCCCGTCAGCCTGCATCAGTGGTTGTAACCTGATGGTGAGCGATGGTGGGGAGAGCGCCCGGCTGCGCATCGAGCCGGAAGGCTATATCCATGCGATCCCCTAAGGCGCGCCGCGGCTTCACCCTGGTCGAGTTCGTGGTCGGCATCGTGCTGCTGGCCGTCGCCCTGACCGGCATCCTGGGGCTTCTTATCAATCAGGCTCCCCAGGCGGTAGACCCTGTGCAGCAGGTACGCGCTGCCCAGCTGGCCCAGCGCCTCTCCGGCGAGATCTTGCAAAAGTCGTTTGATGAACATTCGGATCATAACGGTGGTCGTTATCGTTGTGGCGAGCAGGTGGCTGGGGTGACCATCTCTTCCTGCTCCACCAGTTATGGCCCTGATGGCGAGCCCGCATCCTATGCCTATAACGATGTGGATGATTTCGATACCGCAGGTAACTGGGTGGATGCCAACACCCTGACTCAGACTGCGACGGGAGTCAGCAGCGAGGAGTATCGCAACTATCAGGTGAAAATTGCGGTGAGCGGAGCCGATTTCAGCGACGGCACCTTCAAGAGTTGTGCCGCACCCTGCTCTGTGGGCAAGCGTATTGATCTGCAGATCAAGCTACCGGATCAGAGCGTGCTCGACTTCTCCTTCTATCGGGGGAACTACTGATGGATCGCTCTGCTGTTGGGGGTTGCCTCTCTACCAGAATATCCGCGCCCCTAGCCAACTCCGGCGCCAGATTAAGCCTGGCGGCCAATCGAACCGACCGCAAACCTCGGGGTAACCGTGGCTTTACTCTGGTCGAGCTGGTGATGGTCATCCTGCTGCTCGGGATTATGGCGACCTTTACCAGCCAGTTTATCGGAATCGGCACCCAGATTTATGGCGATGCCAGTAGCCGTGAACAGTTGATGAGTGATGCCCGTTTCGCCATGGAGCGACTTAACCGCGAACTGCGTGATGCGGTGCCGGGCTCGGAGCGGATCGAGACGACTGGCGGGACATGGGACGACACCGGTGCCTGTTTGCGGTTCTGGCCCATCAGCACCTCGAGCCGCTATCTGGCACTTAACCGCGCCATGTCGGGGAGCACGGCCACCCTTGAGCTGGTGATGGCGACCCCGGCTTCTGCTGCCAATCCGCTGGATGTGGATGCCGCCGCCGTCAAAAAAGATGATCAGCTGATCGTCTTTCCCGTGCCGGACAAAAAAGTCGGTTCGCTCACGGCAGGCTGCGATTATGGCCGCTGCGTAGCCAAGGTCACGGATGTGCTGACGCCCGTATCCGGAGCGCAAACCATCCGCTATACCAGCACCGAGAGTCTGACGGGCCTCTCTCCAGGCAGCCGTGTCTACTTTGCCAACCAGCAGGTTCGCTACTGTGTGGAAGGAAACACGCTGACCCGTGCCACTGCCCCCATTGGTGCATCCTTACCTGCACAGGGCGTGTTGATGGCGGATTCCCTTCGTATTGGCACCTTCTATCGGGAAACCTCGGCGTTTAACGCCGAAGGGGAGTTTGGTATGCGCTTTGTGTTCGAACGCAAGGGGGAGTCGGTCACCTTCAACCACAAGATAGAGGTGTTCAATGTACCCTGATCCACAGGCTTTCGGACGGATGCGAGGCAGCGCCTTGATGATCGCCCTGTTTGTGATTGTGGTGATGGCACTGCTGGCGGCTGCCATGGGCCGTTTTCTGGTCGATAGCGGCGAGAAAAATACTGTGGAGGTGCGCAGCGTGCGTGCCCTGCTGGCCGCCCAGAGCGGGTTGGAAGTAGCACTCTATCGATTGTTCCCCAAGCGCACGCTTGCCCAACCGACTCCCCCAGCGGTCTGCCTGGCAAGCAGCCCACTGAGCTTTGCCAGCAATCCAGGGCTGAGCAACTGTCTGGCTGTGGTTCGTTGCGCCACGGTGCCGGTGACTTATAACGGGTCTGTGACCAATGGCTATCGTCTCGAGAGTGTCGGAACCTGTGGCAGCTCCGACCTTAACAGTGCCAACCCTGATTTTGCCGTGAGCCGAACCCTGATGGTCGAAGCTTATGATGGAGGAACTCCCTGATGCGCAATTTATTTCTGATCATTTGCTTATACATCATGGTTTCACCAGTTTGGGCTGCAATTGATTGCAACAGCATTTTCCCCGGACCAATTCAAAGCTATTCGAATACCGGTGAGCTTTATATGCAAAACAATGCAAAGGTCGAAAATTATAACAGTCTTGATGTGTGCTTTAAATCGGTAAAAGGATATGAGTGGGAAATGAATCCTCAGGCCTGTGGTGCTGGTAAATGTGAAATAACAAAAAAACCAAGTTTATCAAGAACACAGCCGACTTTGCTTGTAAGCTCTGATGCAAAAAATTATAAGATAGCTCCTGAAACTGTGCCTGATGTAGTACTTGGAAATACTGTCGGTTATGGAAAGTCGGCAGGGGCAGGTCGGTGGGATCTAGGTAGTGTCACTCTTAATAAAGGTTCCATGAGTGTTTCAGATACATATTCAACCTATGTTATTAAAGGTATGACTTTATATGAGAACTCAACGGTAACATTAAAAGCTGGAAAGTCATACATTATAGACGGTGACCTCTATATAAATTCTGGCTCGGTTTTTATCGCGGGTGTAGAGGCAACTACGTTATACATTAATGGTCGTTTGACTATTGAAAACGCATCAATGTTGTCTGGGTTAACCTCTCTTGATGTATATGTAAAAGAAAATATTATATTGAAAGGAGATGCCCAAGCACAAGGAAGCTATTATGTTGCAGGAGGTGCGGTGTTGCAGGAGCAAGTTGTATTAACTGGGCGTCTTAGTGCAAAAAATGTTACAATGCAAAGTAGTAGTAAAGTTATATATGATGATGGTCAGCCAAAACTGCAATGCTTCAATGATAATTTTGATTCATCATCACTCAAACCAGAATGGGTGGTAAAAACCAGTAAAGGGTCATTTTCCCCCTCAATTAAAGAGGGGCGTTTGCGCAGGGCGAGATCGTGAACATTTTGTTAAAAATTAAAAATAGTTTTTTGCCTACAAAACAAATACTTATAGGCCTGTGATATGCAGTTAACTTTATAGTCAGGATCGCCTTCACACTTTTTAATCGT
>NZ_PQLN01000075.1:0-20818 GCF_002919855.1 Aeromonas sp. ASNIH8
ATATCGCCAATACCCGCCGCGATTACCTTCACAAGGTCACAACGACTATCAGCAAAAACCACGCGATGATCGTCATTGAGGATTTGAAGGTTGCCAGCATGTCAAAATCAGCAGCGGGCACGACCAGCCAGCCGGGGCGCAACGTCCGGGCAAAATCAGGGCTGAATCGTTCGATATTAGATCAGGGCTGGTTTGAGCTGCGCCGCCAGCTCGAATATAAGCAGGCATGGCGAGGCGGTCAGGTGTTGGCGATAAACCAGGCCTACACCAGCCAGCAGTGCGCCTGTTGTGGGCATACTGCGAAGGATAACCGCCAGACGCAAAGCCAGTTTAAATGCGCTGCGTGTGGTTATGAGGCGAACGCCGATGTGAACGGCGCTCGCAATATTTTAGCGGCGGGACACGCCGTTTTAGCCTGTGGAGGCGTGGTGCAATCAGGCCGCCCGATGAAGCAGGAACCCGGTACTGCGCGAGCAGCTATCACCCAGTAATGGGAATCCCCCTCCTGTGACGCGAAGCGCTAAGGTGGGGGAGGATGTCAAGCGGCGCAGGCTCCAGCCAGCGGAAGCCTCCGGAAGCGGAGTCTGCCCACCGCCCTGGGGCAGCAGGGCCAGCACTTCGCGATAGGCGTGGGAGACGGTGTTGCCGATGATCACCTGACACTGGTTGTCCGCCTGCACCACCCCGAGCACGCCCGTGATGGCCTTGAGGGCAGGGCCATTGACCCGGGCGGGATCGCCGAGCACAAAGCGCAGCCGCGTCATGCAGTGGGTCACGGCGACGACGTTGTCGGCGCCGCCGAGTGCGGTGATGACGGTACCGGCCAGAGCCGCATAGTTTTTTGACATCGAGGTAGATCCTTTTAACCAAGTGGGCCTGCTCGCCCCCGCCGCCGCGAAGGGCGGGAACGCGCATGAAACTGAGTGTGGAACCGGTTCCACATAAAGTGCGCGGCCTGAGCGCGGGAGACAAGCATCTTGTGCAGCGAGCGTCCGGATCCGTGAATGGCATCACTGAACCCGGGCCTGCACGCCATTCGTGCGACGACAAGCCGGGGGCGGTGCAGTACACTGCGCCCCGTTACGAGCAAGGGAGAACACAATGACGACGATGCTGGAGGTGGCAAGGCGGGCAGGGGTGTCGAAGGCGACGGTCTCCCGGGTGTTGTCGGGCAATGGTTACACCAGCCAGGAGACCCGGGACCGGGTGCAGCAGGCCATCGAGGAGTGCGGCTATCGCCCCAACCTGGTGGCGAGGCAGCTGGCGACCAGGCACACCCGGACCCTGGGACTGGTGGTCACCAACACCCTCTACCACGGCGTCTACTTCGGCGAGCTGCTCTCCCAGGTGGCGCGGATGACCGAGGATCGCGGGCGCCAGCTCATACTGGCGGACGGCAAGCACAGCGCCGACGAGGAGCGCCAGGCCATCCAGTATCTGCTCGATTCCCGTTGCGATGGCGTCATCATCTATCCGCGCTTTCTTGGGGTGGAGGAGATGGACGAGATCATCGAGCAGCATGAGCAGCCCATCATGGTGCTCAACCGGCGTCTGAGCCGCCATCCGGCCCACTGCGTCTATGCGGACCAGCAGGCGGCGGCGGAGGCGGTGGTGGACAAGCTGGTGGCCATGGGGCACAGGGAGATCGCCTTCATCGCAGGCTCTGCGGATTCCCCCACTGGCGCCGAGCGTCTGGCCGGCTACCGGCAGGCGCTGATCCGGCACGGCATCCCCGTGCAGGAGACCTTGATCGCCCCCGGCAAATGGACCCCCGCCTGTGGCGCGGCCGCCGTCTCGACCTTGCTGGCGCGAGGCGCTCGCTTCAGCGCCCTGGTGGCCAGCAACGATGACATGGCGATCGGGGCGATCAAACGGCTGCACGAAGCCGGTGTGATGGTGCCTGACGAGGTTTCGGTGGTGGGGTTTGACGACATTCCCCTGGCCCCTTACGTCATTCCCGCGCTGTCGAGCGTCAAGATGCCGGTGAACGGGATGATCCAGGAGACCATCAACCGCCTGATCACCATGGTGGAGGAGGGGAGCCGGGACGCACTGCCCGCCTTCAGCGGCACCCTGATCCGCCGCGACTCCCTCAGGCGTCTGACGGGCTGAGTCATGATGGCGGTGGGCAGGCCGGGCGGGATCCGTTAGCATAGGCCCCCCGGCGCCAGGCGCCGCGTGTCGTATCAACAGATGAGAGTTCAGATGGATGACCTGTTAGCCCCCGTTCGTCAGTTCCTGCATTGCGAGACCCCGGATGAGTGGGTGGAAATGGCGCGGGATCCCGCCCAGTTGCCGACCCTGCTTATCGATCACGCCAACTGCGAGAACAAGGCGGCACTCACCGCCCACAGCCTGGTGCGCCGCTACTGCCTGCCCAAGGAGAAGCGTCACCTGCTGCCCAAGCTGACCTTCTACCGGGAGCTCGATGCCTTGCCGGAGAAGGCGGAGATCCTCGGCAAGCGCACCATGGGCGAATCAGACAGGAGCGTGTTTGCCGAGCTGGAGCGCAATCCCCTGCTGTTCCCCATGGTGCGCCTCATCCAGGAGGAGTTGCACCACTTCGAGCAGGTGCTGGAGATCATGGCCGCACGGGGCATCCCCTATGGTCCCGTCACCGCCTCCCGCTATGCCCGCAGCCTGCTGACCCATGTGCGCACCTACGAGCCGGCGGCCGTGGTGGACAAGATGATCATCGGTGCCTATATCGAAGCGCGATCCTGCGAGCGTTTTGCCAGGTTGGCCCCTCATCTGGACGAGGAGCTTGGCCGCTTCTATGTCTCCCTGCTGCGCTCGGAGGCGCGTCACTATCAGGACTACCTGGCCCTGGCACAGACGTTCGCAGACGAAGACATCAGCGAGCGAGTGGCCTTCTTCGGTCGCCTGGAGGCCGAACTCATCTGTTCGCCGGATCCGCAATTCCGGTTCCATAGCGGACTGCCTGTCAGATCTGACAGTTGTTGAGGTGACGGGGGCTGCCTACCATTCCCCTGTTCCTACTACGAGCGACGCAATCACTTTTTTGAGCGCAATCCCCCGGCGACTGATGAGACATCAGGCCGGGTTTTTTTATGTCTGGCACAAGGGGAAACGCGCCGCGGGATCAGCGGCGGTATTCGTTGTTGTAGTTCTGAATGAGGCGGCGGGTGACGTCGTGCTGGGGATCGGCGAAGACCCGCAAGGTCTTGCCGCGCTCCACCACACGGCCTTCGTGCATCACCAGCACCTCGTCGCTGATGTGGCTGACGATCCCCAGATCGTTGGCCACCAGCACATAGCTCAGCCCCATGGTCTCCTGCATCTCCAGCAGCAGGTTGATGATCTGGGAGCGTACCGAAATATCCAGGGTCGAGAGCGCCTCGTCCGCCACCACTATCTTGGGATTGAGGATGAGCGCCCGTGCCAGCCCCACCCGCTGCTGCTGGCCGGCGGAGAGCATCTGGGGATAGAAGAGGGCGTGGTCGGGCAGCATGCCCACCATGCGCAGGGTCTGGATCACCTTCTCCCGGCGCTCCTCCTCGCTCAGGGCCGTGTTGAGGCGAAGGGGGGTCTCCAGGATCTGGCCGACCCGGATTTTTCGGTTAAGGGAGGTGTTGGGGTCCTGGAAGATCATCCGCAGCAGCTTGCAGCGTGTCTGGTAATCGCCGTGGACCATGGGTTGCCCCTCGATGGCGATCTCCCCGCCGCTCGGTTCAATCATGCCCGCCAGAATGCGGGCCAGGGTGCTCTTGCCCGAGCCCGCCTCCCCGACGATGGCCAGGGTCTGGCCCACTTCGAGATCGAACGAGAGGGGCTTTATCGCCTCCACCGCGCGGCGCCTGAACAGGCCGGTGCGGTTCTGGTAGGTCTTGCACAGGCCCCTGACCTGCAACAGGGAAGGTTCGGTCACGACGTGGTCTCCTTGGGTGTGCTCGCCGGATAGAGGGGCTGACGGGGCGGGCAGGTGCCCCGGATCAGGGTCTGGTGCCGGTTCATTTCTTCGGTTCTTCCATGTTGAGGGGGAAGTGGCAACTGAACTGATGCCCCTTGACCTTGCTCATCAGCGGCGTCTGCACGCACTGCTTCTGGGCGTAGGGGCAGCGTGGGCCGAGGCGGCAGCCGATGGGCAGATGCTGCAGCGGCGGTATCACCCCGGGCAGGGTCTCGAGCCGGGACTTGTGGCGCACCAGTTTGTCAAAGTCCGGGATGGATTTGAGCAGGGCATCCGTATAGGGGTGGTGAGGGGATTCCAGGATCTGGTCCCGGGTCCCCACTTCCACCATCTGGCCGCAATACATGATGTTGAGGGTGTCGGTCAGGTTCGCGATGGCGGCGATGTCGTTGCTGATGATGAGGATGGTGGTATTGCCCAGCTTGTTCATCTTGTCCAGCAACCGCAGGATCTGGGAGTGGGTGGTGGACTCCATGGCGCTGGTGGGCTCGTCCGCCACCAGCAGGCGCGGCTGGTTGGCGATGGCCATGGCGATCATCACCTTCTGGCACATGCCGTCTGACAGCTCGTGGGGATAGGCCCGCATCACCTTGCGGTGATCCTTGACCCCGACCCGGTGCAGCAGGGCGATGGCCCGCTTCTTGCGCCACTGGAAGCGCTGCCAGAACTTGCCGGTGAAGGCGCTGGTGGGGATGGCCTCCTCGAGCTGGGTGCCTATCTCCTCGGAGGGGTCGAGGCAGCTGATGGGGTCCTGGAAGATCATCGCTATCTCCCGCCCCATGATGCGGCGTCGTTCCTTGGGCGCCATGGTCAGCAGGTCCATGTCGTTGAAGCGCATCCGGTCGGCGCGCACCGTCCAGTTGTCCTTCTGGATGCCGACGATCACCTTGGCCACCAGGCTCTTGCCCGAGCCGGATTCCCCCACCAGCCCGCGGATCTCCCCCTCGTTCAGGGTCAGGCTGACTCTGTCCACCGCCTTGACCTTGCCCTGGGGGGTGTCGATTTCGATGGTGAGGTTGCGTATGTCGAGCAGAGGCATCAGCAACGTCCCCCGTTCAGGGCGCAGCCGGGCCGCTCAGGGCGACCGGGGGCGGGGATAGATAACAAGGCTGGCAACATCAGTCGTTCCCCTCTTTGAGTGCTTCGCGAATGCCTTCGCCCACCAGGTTGGTCACCAGCACGCTGAACAGGATGGCCATCCCGGGCAGGGTCACCGTCCAGGGGGCCAGATAGATAAGATCGCTCGAATCGGCCAGCATGGCACCCCACTCCGGCTGGGGAGACTGGGCCCCGAGACCGAGGAAGCCCACCGCCGAGATGTCCAGGATGGCGGCGGAGAGGGTGCGGGTGGTCTGGGTCACCAGGGTCTCGACGATGTTCGGCAAGATGGCCAGACGCATGATCCGCTGGGGCGGAGAGCCGTCGAGGCGGCTGGCGATGATGTACTCCTTCTGCATCTCGGCGTGGACCGCGTTGTAGGTCGCCCGGATGAAAGGCGGTATCAACGCGAGCGTGATGGCGATCAGGGTGTTGAACAGACCCGGCCCCAGGATGGCCACGACGATGATGGCCAGCAGCAGGGACGGGATGGAGAGCAGGGTATCGAGAAGGTGATGGAGCACGCTCGACTTCACCCCTTTGCTCATGCCGCCGAGGATGCCGATGGCCGAGCCGATGACCAGCGCGATGAGCACCACCAGCAGGGCGTTGCCGAAGGTGAGTCTGGCCCCGGCCACCAGACGGGAGAGGATGTCGCGCCCCAGATCGTCGGTCCCCAGGAAGTAATCGATGTTGCCGCTGTTGGCCCAGGAGGGGGCGAGCAGCAGGTGGCTGCTGTGCTGATCGTCGATGCCGTAGGGGATTACCAGGGGACCGATGAGGGTCACCAGCAGCAGCAGCCCGAAGCACCAGAGCCCCGCCATGGCCAGCGGGTTGCGTCGGTAGGAGGCCCAGGTCTGCTCCAGGGGGGAGAGGATCTTGAGCTCCGGATAGATGTTCGATTTATCGTGCATGATGCAGGCTCCCGTGCTGGTCGCAAGGGGATGGGCACGCCTGTGCGCCGGTGGCCCATGGGCTGCCGTGGTTCATCCACAGACCGCAATCAATCTTGTCTTGCATAGAGTTCTTTACGCCGTGCCGGATACATGATGGTGGTCAGCAGATCGGTGCTGACGCTGATGAAGATGACGAAGCTCGCCACCACCAGGAAGGCGCCGCGGATGGCGGCATAGTCCTGCAGCGCGATGCTGCTCACCAGCCAGCGGCCGATGCCGGGCCAGTCGAACACCACCTCGGTGATCATGGCGGAGGTGAGCACGCTGCCAAGTTGCAGCCCCAGCAGCGGCAACACGGGGGGCAGGGCGTTCTTGAGCCCGTGACGCCAGACGATCTGGCGGCGGGAGAGTCCGCGGCTGGCGGCAGCCTTGATGTAGTTCTGTTTCATCACGTCGATGAGGGAGCTGCGCACGTGGCGGATCACCTCGGTGGTGGGCACCACGGCCAGCACCAGGGAAGGCAGTACCAGATGGCGCAGGGCGTCGTGCAGGGCCGCTTCCCGCCAGGGCTCCTGGCTCATCAGCACATCGACGATGGCGATCCCGGTGATGGAGGGCACGTCGTAGAGCAGGCTGATCTGGCCGGAGGAGGGGAGCCAGCCAAGATCCAGGGAGAAGAACATCACCATCAGCAGCCCCAGCCAGAAGACCGGGATGGCATAGCCGACGAGGCCGGCGGCCATGATGGAGAGGTCCGGGCTGCGCCCCTGATAGAGGGCCGCGAGAGTGCCCAAGGGGATGCCCACCAGCAGCGAGATGGCGAAGGCGGCGAGGCAGAGGGTCAGGGTCGCCGGGAAGTAGTGACGGATCTCGTCGAGGACCGGCTGGCCGGAGACGCTGGAGAGCCCGAAATCCCCGGCGGCGATGCGCTGGAGGAAATCAGGATAGCCGTGCCAGAAATCCAGCACCTGGGTGATGAGGCGAAACTCCAGGAGGTAGGCCCCCAGAGTCAGCACCAGGAGGGTGATCACCAGCAGGGTGATGCGGCGCAGGATATAGAAAAACATGCTTATGCCTCCTGGGAGCGGTGCGCCGATGGCCCGACGATGGAGTGGTTATCTGTCATGGTCACTCCGATGTGCCTGGTTGAAGGTGGTGCCGCCAAAGGGCATCAGGGTCAGCCCCTGAATGTCGCTGCGACTCACCTGGGTTCTCAGGGCATGGGCCAGGGGAATGAGCGGCAACTGCTCGTTGAGCAGGGACTGGGCATAGTAATAGTTGCGCAGGCGGAAGGCGAGCTGCGGGGTGGTCACCGCATCGTCCAGCAGCTGATCGAAGGCGGGGCTGCACCAGCGGCTGTAGTTGTTGCCCCGCTCGACGGCGGCGCAGCTCAGCAACTGGCGGAAGAAGTTGTCCGGATCCGCGTTGTCGGCGATCCAGCCCGAGAGCAGGCTGTCATATTGTCCATGGGCGAGCCGGGTCTCGATGACCGGCCAGGCCTGCTGCACTATCTTGAGGCTCACCCCAATCTTGGCGAAATCGCTGCGCATCAGTTGCGCCGTCTTGAGGCCGTCCGGGTTGTAGGGACGGGCGCCGGGTTGCACCAGCACCTGCATCTCGAAGCCGTTGGGGTAGCCCGCGTCCTTGAGCAACTGGCGAGCGAGCTTGAGATCCGGCTTGCGCTGGGGCAGGGAGGGATTGTAGCCCCAGGAGAGGGGCGGCAGCAGGCTGGCAGCGCTCTGGCCGGTCTCGAAATAGACCGCCTGCAGCAGATTCTGCACATTGATGGCGCTGGCGAGGGCCTGGCGCACCTGCACCTTGTTGAACGGGGCCTTGCGGGTATTGAGGGCGAGGAAGGCGACGTTCATCCCCGACTGCACCGACAGATCCAGGTGGGAGTCCTTGTCGATCACCGACAGCTGGCTGGCAGAGGGGGTGCTCATCACGTCGCACTCGCCGGTCAGCAGCTTGGCCAGGCGCTTGGAGGACTTGGGGGTGATGTCGTAGATGAGCTGCTCCATTCTGGCCTCGCCGCCCCAGTAGCCGGGGTGGCGCAGGTAGCGCACGAACTCGTTGTGGCGATACTCCTTGAAGCTGAAGGGGCCGGTGCCGATGGGGCGGCTGTCCAGCTGCGCCGGGGTGCCGGCCTTTAGCATCTGCTCCCCGTACTCGGCGGAGAGCACGATGGCGTAGTCGCTGGCCAGGGTGGCGAGGAAGGAGGCATCGGGGCGGTTCAGCTCGAACACCACCTCATAGGGCCCCTTCTTGTAGACCCGCTTGATGAGGTTGCCGAGCCCCAGGCTGTAAAAATAGGGGTACTCGCCGCCGGAGACGGCGTGGAAGGGGTGGTGTTCGTCCAGCAGACGCTGCCAGGTGAACAGGACGTCGTCGGCATTGAAGTGACGGGTCGGGCTGAACCAGGGGGTACGGTGGAAGGTCACTCCCTTGCGCAGGGTCAGGGTATAGGAGAGGCCGTCCTCGCTGCTTTGCCAGCGGGTGGCGAGCCCCCCTTCGATGCCGAGGGTGTTGGCATTGACCTCGAGCAGGCGATCGTAGATGGGACGGGCACTGGCATCCAGGGTCGCATCCGAATTGGCAAGCTGCGGGTTGAAGGTTCGGGGTGCCCCTTCGGCACAATAGATGAGCCCGGTTTTGGAGGCTTCATCGCGTTTCTGACAGCCGCTGACCAGGACCAGGAGACCAAGCAGCAGGGGGGTGAGCATTCTCATGTTGGAACCATGTTTTCAGACAAAGTTGCCCGCCAGGGGGCGGGCGCGTTGCGGGGGGCGACCGGGCAGGCGCTCCCGTCGGGGGTGACGTGCGCCGCGTTATCCGCGCGCACAGACCCGGTGCCAGGCATCAGCCCGCCTCCTGGTTGCCACTGTTGTCATCCCCGTCCAGCAATTGATATTTGCGCAGCATCCCCCGGAACTGGTGATAGCTCAGGGCCAGCAACTGGGCTGCTTTGCGCTGATTATACTGGGATTGCTGCATCGCTTGCTTGAGTAAATTAATCTCGTACTCCGCCACCGCCCCTTTGAGATCCAGCGGCAAGGTCAGGGTCGGGACCGTTTCTGCCGAGGTCGGCGCGTCCGTGGAAGGGGCGGCGTCACCTCGGGCACGGGGGCGCCAGGGGGAGTCAAAGGGATTGAGCACCAGATCCGCCAGCGGCAGCTGGGGGTTGCCCTGGCGATAGAGGCTGCGCTCCACCACGTTCTTGAGCTCCCGCACGTTGCCCGGCCAGGGATAATCTTGCAGCCGCTGGGTCGCCTTGCGCGAGAAGCCGGCAAAGAGCGGATACCCCAGCTCCCGGGTCATGCCGTGGGCGAAGTGCTCCGCCAGCATCAGGATGTCCTCGCGCCGCTCCCGCAGGGGGGGCAGGGTGATGACATCGAAGGCGAGCCGGTCCAGCAGGTCGTGGCGAAACCGTCCTTTCTCTGCCAGTGCAGGCAGATCCTCGTTGGTGGCGCACACCAGCCGCACATCCACCTTGAGGGGCTTGGCACCGCCCACCCGTTCGAACTCCCCGTACTCGATGACCCGCAGCAGTTTTTCCTGGACCCGGGCGCTGGTGGTGGCCAGTTCGTCGAGGAACAGGGTGCCGCCGTCGGCCCGCTCGAAGCGCCCCTGATGACGCTTGGCGGCGCCAGTGAAGGAGCCCGCCTCGTGGCCGAACAGCTCGGTTTCCAGCAGGCTCTCGCTCAAGGTGGCGCAGTTGATGGTGACAAAGCTTTGATCCCAGCGATCCGAGAGATAATGTAGGCGGTGGGCGATGAGCTCCTTGCCGGTCCCCCGCTCGCCGATGATGAGTACGGGCTTGCGCAGCGGCGCGAGGCGCGATGCCTGCTCGATGATTTCTAGAAATGCGTTGGATTCACCCAACAGACTTTCCGTGGCCGTGGTCATCCCTGCCCCTGTGAGTTGAAAAATCTGGTTAATCTTACCAAAAGTTGGTTATTTTAATCATCACTTGTTTCCCCGGGACTTGAACTGCATTCTGAGTGCCCATATAAATCAACAAGTTAAATATTGTTCCAGATTGGCACACAAGTTGCCATTGTCAATGGAGACACAACCCGATGCCTATCACAGGAGTACAATCATGAGCATTTTTTCTCGCCTGGCCGACATCATCAATTCCAATCTGACGGCCCTGCTCGACAAGGCGGAAGATCCCCAGAAGATGGTGCGTCTGATCATCCAGGAAATGGAAGATGAACTGGTGAAGGAGCGCTCCAATCTGGCCCGCTTCCTCGCGAATCAAAAAGAGATCGGCCGTCAGGTGAGCCGCCATCAGGAGCGGGTCGCCGAGTGGCAGGGCAAGGCCGAGCTGGCCCTGACCAAGGGGCGCGAAGATCTGGCTCGTGCCGCCCTCATCGAGAAGAGCAAGCAGGCGGAGCTTGCCGACGCCCTATCTCGTGAACAGCAGGCGGTGGACAGCGGCATCGAGAAGCTGGGGGAGGAGATCCGCCAGCTGGAAGCCAAGCTGGAAGACGCCCGTGCCCGCCAGAAGGCGATGGCCATTCGCAGCGAAGCCGCCAGCAGCCGCCTCAACGTGCAAAGCCAGGTGGCCCGTGGCGACAGTCAGGCCGTGGTGAGCAAGTTCGAGCGCATGGAGCGCCGCATCGACGAGATGGAAGCCCGCGCCGATCTGGGGCAGTCCGACAAGGCGCTCGCCCAGCAGTTTGCCGAGCTGGAAGCGGACGACCAGATCAGCCGCGAGCTGGAAGCCATGCGCCAAAAGCTGGGCCAGCACAATCCGGCACAGAAACAGGGAGAGTAACAGATGGAAGATCTGCTGGGTGTATTGATGGTTCCCATGGTGGTCTTCATGGTGGTGGTGGCCCCCATCTGGCTGGTGCTGCACTACCGCGCCAAGGGACGCATTGGCGCCGGCCTTGCCGATGGTGAGCGTGAACAGCTGCAGGGCTTGCTGGTGCGTGCCGAGAAGATGCAGGAACGGGTCGGCGCCCTGGAGTCGATTCTGGATGCCGAGGTTCCTGGTTGGAGAAACAAGGTATGACGGTTTTCAATGAGAGATGTCATGACTGTGGCAAAAAGCCGGAGCGGGCCGAAACCGTATTGGCGTCGATTCTGGATGCGGAAGTCCCCGGTTGGAGGCACAAGGTATGAACACTGTCAGTCGTGAAGGGCGCAACCTGTACCGGAATCCCCAGCGGGGCAAGATTGCCGGGGTCTGTGCCGGTCTGGCAGAGTACTTCGGGGTGGAGACCTGGATCGTGCGGCTGCTGGCCATCAGTGGTCTCATCTTCGCCGGTTTCATCACCTTCACCGCCTATATTGCCGCCTGGTTCTTGCTCGACAAGAAGCCGGTCACCCTCTACTCCCAGGAAGATGCCGAGTTCGCAGAGGTGCGGATGAAGGCGCGCAGCTGGCAGGCAGGCGTCACACCTCATCAGGCCCTTGCCCGCATCGGCCAGGAGCTGGATGCACTGGAGCCCAGGGTGCAGCGCATCGAGAAGCTGGTGACCTCCAAGGAGTTCACCCTGCAACGGGAGTTCAGCAAGCTCTAATCGTGCCGGGCCGCGAGGATACTGCCTCGCGGCCGTCTCTCTGATGTGATCACAAGGAGAAGAAGACCCGCCTTGATACGCAACAAACTTGAACACTCCTGGTCTGTGCTCCAGCACAAGGCCGTTGACGCGGTGAACCGGGCCCGGGATCGCCACATCCGGCTGGCGGTCACCGGCCTCTCTCGCAGTGGCAAGACCGCGTTTATCACGGCGCTGGTCAATCAACTGGAGCACGCGGCCATCGACGGTCGTCTGCCACTCTGGGACGCCCAGCGCCAGGGACGCATCCTCGGTGCTCGCCGGGTGCCCCAGCAAAACGCCCACATTCCCACCTTTCCCTATGAACGGGGCCTCGATGCCCTGTTTGGCGATCCGCCCGCCTGGCCCGCGCCGACCCGGGGGGTGGCCGAGGTACGCCTCGAGATCCGTTATCGCACCCGCCATCCGCTGCGTCGGCACCTGGGGGAGATCTCCACCCTCTATGTGGATCTGGTGGATTATCCCGGGGAGTGGCTGCTGGATTTGCCGCTGCTGGATCTGAACTACAAGCAGTGGAGCGAGCAGGTGCGGGAGCAACTGTGCCGCCCCGAGCTGCAAGCCCTGGCGGCAGGCTGGTTGACGCCGCTCTGGCAGGCAGATCAAGCCTTCGAGGAGCGGGCCGCCAGCGAACTGGCCGCCCGCTACACCGATTATCTGCACGCCTGCAAGCAGGATCTCGGGCTTCACCTCATCCAGCCCGGGCGTTTCGTGTTGCCCGGCGAGTATGCCGGTGCGCCGCTGTTGCAATTCGTGCCCTGGGTGTGGGAGATGCCCACGCACTCCCCCGAAGACGGCACTCTCTACGCCACCTTCAAGCAGCGCTTCGAGCAGTACAAGCAGCATCTGGTACAGGGCTTCTATGAGCAGCACTTTGCAGGCTTTGATCGCCAGATCGTGCTGGTGGACTGCCTGGCGCCCCTCAATGCCGGTGCCGCGAGCTTTGGTGACATGCAGCAGGCCATCGCCCGCATCATGGAAAGCTTCGCCTACGGCAAGAGCAACTGGTGGCGCCGTCTGTTCGCCCCGCGCATCGACAAGCTGCTGTTTGTGGCGAGCAAGGCCGATCACGTCACGCCGGAGCAGCACGGGCCTCTGGTGTCGCTCCTGCAGCATCTGGTGAGCCGTGGCCGGGGTCAGGCCCGCTTCGAGGGGATAGAGACCGAATGCCTGGCGCTGGCCGCCATCAAGGCCACCGAGGTGGGCAAGGGGGTGGCAGACGGACGGGAATTTCCCGCCATTCGTGGCACTACCCTCTCGGGCGAGCCCTTGCTGCTCTTCCCGGGGGAGGTGCCTGCCCAGATCCCGCCTGCGCAGTGGTGGAAAACTCAAGGGTTTGATTTTCAGGCCTTTCGCCCGCTGCCCATGAGCGCTCATCAGGCGCTCCCCCATATCCGGCTCGATGCGGCGCTGGAATTCCTGCTCGGGGATCACCTCGAATAACGGGTGGGTGGCCCGCTGTGCTCGAGGGGCGCCCACAGGAGAGAATGCGATGAACGATCAGACAAGATGGCGCACCGATGACGCCGCTCCTCTGCAAGGCAAGGTGACGCTGGAGCCCGCGCCTTCGATGGCAAGCGAAGCGAAGCCACCCGCCCCGGCCCGGCGGTTGGAAGAGGAGAGCTTCGAGCCTCTGGACGCGCTGGACGAGCTCACCGAGGTGGAACCCGCGCTTCACGTCAGGCCTCGGCGCCGTCATCGTCTGCTGGCCTGGGGGCTGGGCGGGGTGGGGCTGCTGTCCCTTGGCCAGTTTGGCGCTTTTCTGGTGGATCAGTTTGCCGCCTCCCCCTTCTGGGGCGGCGCCTGGCTGCTCGCCTCTGGCCTGGTGGCGGTGGGCACCGCCGCGGTGGCGGGGCGCGAATGGCTGCGGCTGCGCACCTTGAAGCGGCGCCAGGATGTGCGCTCAAGAGCCGAGGATCTGCTGGCCCATCAGGGGGTCGGTCAGGGGCAGGCCTTCTGCGAGGCCCTGGCCGAGAAGAGCGGTGACAAGGGGCGGGAAGGGTATCGCACCTGGTTATCCCAGCTTGACGAGAGCCACAGCGATCGGGAAGTGCTGACCCTCTACAGCCAGCTGGTGCTCACCGAGCGGGACAAGCTGGCCCAGGCCCGCGTCGCGAAATGGTCGGGGGAGGCCGCCGTGCTGGTGGCCCTGAGTCCGCTCGCCACCGTCGACATGATGCTGATGCTCTGGCGCAACCTGCGGATGATCGAGGACATCGCCGATGTCTATGCCATCGAGCTCGGCTACTGGAGCCGCATCCGCCTCATTCGTCAGGTGTTTCGCAACATGCTCTATGCGGGGGCCACCGAGCTGGTGACCGAGGTAGGGATGGATCTGCTGGGCGCCGAGCTGACCGCCAAGCTCTCCGCCCGCGCCGCCCAAGGGGTCGGGGCCGGGTTGCTCACCGCGCGCCTCGGGATGCGTACCATGGAAGCCTGTCGTCCGCTCCCTTGGTGTGCCGACGAGAAGCCGAAACTGGGCGAGCTGCGCAAGCGGCTGATCGGCCAGTTGGCGGGTTATCTCAACAAGTCGTGAGGTGGCTGGCACCCGACATGGATGTCACAAATTATTTACAATTGTCAAAAGCAGCCGACCCCGGGGTCGGCTGCTTTTTTGAGGGGCAAACCGTTACAGTGATCCCATGACTCAACGACCAGTGACCGCCCGGATGGCGGCTGGCACCCGAAGGATGGGATCACTCATGGCAAGTCTCTACACGGCCCGCCAACCGGATGGGCAGGGCAGGATCCACTACACGGACGAGGAGCACGGCACCTGGCGGATCCTGATTGCACGCCAGCTTGCGGCGCTCGATGGCAAGGCCTGCGACGAATACCAGGCCGGGTTGGCACGCCTCGACCTGCCTCTGGACCGCATCCCCCAGCTAGGCGAGATCAACGCCGCCCTGATGCCCGCCACCGGCTGGTCGGTGGCGGCGGTGCCGGCCCTCATCTCCTTTGATCACTTCTTCGCGCTGCTCGCTGATCGCCGTTTTCCCGTCGCCACCTTCATTCGCCGCCGGGACGAGCTCGACTACCTGCAAGAGCCCGACATCTTCCACGAGATCTTCGGCCACTGCGCCATGCTGACCAACCCGGCCTTTGCCCACTTCACTCACCTGTATGGTCGGCTCGGACTCCATGCGAGCAAGGAGGAGCGGGTCTATCTGGCGCGGCTCTACTGGTTCACGGTGGAGTTCGGTCTCCTGCAGGGGGAGGAGGGGCTGCGCATCTACGGCGGCGGCATTCTCTCCTCCATCGGCGAGACCGCTTATGCCCTCTCAGGCAAGCCCGAGCTGCAACCCTTCGATCTGCTGGAGATCCTGCGTACCCCCTATCGCATCGACATCATGCAGCCCACCTATTTCGTGCTGCCTCGTCTCGATACCCTCTATGGTCTGGAGGGGCAGGGGATCATGGCGGCCGTGGCCGAGGCCCGTCGTCTTGGCCTGCGTCCACCCCGCTTTGCCCCCGTTGCCGGCAAGCAGGCGAGCTGACCCGTATTCATTCCCACGATGTTTCATGAAAGGAGTCCCGAATGACTGAACTGGCGAGTCAACGATGCGAGGCGTGCCGCGCCGATGCCCCCAGGGTGAGCGATCAGGAGCTGGGGGAGCTGATGCACCTTATCCCCGACTGGCAGCCCCTGGTGGTCAACGGCGAGCTGCAACTGCGTCGTGAATTTGTGTTTCGCAACTTCAAGGAGGGGCTGGCGTTCACCAACCGCCTCGGAGAACTGGCGGAGGCGGAGTTCCATCATCCGGCGATCTTGCTTGAATGGGGCAAGGTGACCGTGAGCTGGTGGACCCACAAGATAGGCGGCTTGCATCGCAACGACTTCATCATGGCAGCCCGCACCGACGGGCTGATGAAGTAACCGCCGTCTGGCGCCAACGCAGACAGGGCCTGCCCGGTGAAAGCGGGGCAGGCCCGCATTTTTGTGGGGGAGCGCTCGCACTGGCGGGATCGAGTCTGTATTATCCCGTTATTCAGAATGTTAGCTAGGAAGTGTGTGCCGAATGCGTCTTGAAGTCAGCTGTGAAGACCGTCTGGGCCTGACCCGGGAATTGCTCGACCGACTGGTGGAGCACAACATCGATCTGCGCGGCATCGAAATCGATACCTCAGGCATCATCTATCTCAATTTTCCCGAGCTGGAGTTCCGTGACTTTCAGCATCTGATGCCGGAAATTCGCCGCATTCCCGGCGTCTATGACGTCAAGACCATCCCCTACATGCCCTCCGAGCGGGAGCACCACGAGATAGAGGCCCTGCTCAAGGCGCTGCCGGACCTGGTCTTCTCCCTCGACAGCAAGGGGCGGGTGACCCAGGCCAACCAGGCCGCCCTCACCACCCTGGCGTTGCCACCGGACGAGGTGCGCGGCGTGGCGATCGCCTCCCTGGTCAAGGGCTTCTCGTTTGGCCGCTGGCTGGAGTCGGGGGAGATCAAGCCCCAGACCTGCAAGCTCAGCCTCGGCGGCGAGGAGTACCTCGGCGATCTGATGCCGCTGTTTGTGGCCGAGGAGAAGGGCAGGCAGGCTCTGGCCGGCGCCGTGGTGGTGCTCAAGTCCGCCCGCCGGGTCGGCATGCACTTCAGCGCCCTGCACGCGGTGGAAGTGGGGGGCTTTGAACACCTGCAGGCCGAGAGCCAGAAGATGAAGGAGGTGCTGGCCCAGGCGGCGAAGCTCGCGATGCAGGATGCGCCGCTGCTCATCGTCGGCGAGACCGGCACCGGCAAGGAGCTGCTGGCCCGCGCCTGCCACGGCGCCAGCCTGCGCTCCAGCCACCCCTTCATGGCCCTCAACTGCGCCGCCATGCCGGACAACGTGGCGGAGAGCGAGTTGTTCGGCTATGCCCCCGGCGCCTTTGGCAACAACACCGAGGGCAAGCGCGGGGTGCTGGAGCTGGCGAGCGGCGGCACCCTGATGCTGGACGAGATCGGCGACATGTCCCCTCATCTGCAGACCAAGTTCCTGCGGGTACTGCAGGACGGGGTCTTTCGCCGGGTCGGTGACGAGCAGGAGGTGAGGGTCAACGTGCGCTTCATCTGCACCACCCAGAAGCAGTTGCTGGATCTGGTGCACGAGGGCAAGTTCCGGGAAGACCTCTACTACCGCCTCAACGTGCTCAGCCTGGCGCTGCCGCCGCTGCGCGAGCGCAAGGCGGACATCATGGCACTGGCCCAGCAGTTCGTCGCCCGCTTCGCCAGCGAGTTGCAACGTCCCAAGCCGCGCTTTACCCGCAACATGGCCGAGTACCTCACCGCCTACCGCTGGCCGGGCAACGTGCGCCAGCTGCGCAACTGCCTCTACCGGGCCATGACCCTGCTGGAAGGGGACGAGCTCGGCCCCGAGCACGTGGATCTGCCGGTGGCGGCCGATGCCATGCCCCTCATCGACGAGTGGTTCGAAGGGGGGCTCGACGAGGCGGTGAAGCGCTTCGAGAGCCGCCTGCTGGAGCGCCTCTATCCGGCCTTCCCCTCCACCCGCCAGCTGGCCAAGCGGCTCGGCGTCTCCCATACCGCCATCGCCAACAAGCTGCGCGAGTACGGGATTGGCAAGAAGTAGCGGCTGAGCTGCCCGTGGCGTGCGCTGACGCGCACCCCGGGCGGCACTGCGACACCTCGTGACGCACCCTGCGTGCGGGCGGATGGGGCAACCCCCTCGGGCTGATAAGCTCGGTACGACTCCCTTCAGGCAATCCCTTCATGGGCGTCGGCCCACCCCATTGTCGACGTAAACATAAGTGCGGACATCATGCAGTTGTTGTCTTTCATCCGGATTTTTGTGTGGCTGTTGCCACTGGGCTGCACGCTGGTGCTGGCCAATGCGGCCGTGGCGGCGACCTCGGCCTAGCTTCGCAGCGAGCTGGTGCGCCAGACCGTGCTCGACATCCTCAGCTACAACCGCTGGCCCAAGGAGCCTGCAAAGCTTCGGCTCTGCATTGCGGCGCCGACGGAATATGCCGGCGCCCTCTTTGCCATCGAGCGGCAGGCCAACGGGCGCCCGGTGGACGTGCATCGCTACGGGCTCGACGACGAGGCACTGATCCAGCGCTGCGATGTGATCTATCTGGGGGTGCTGGCCCCGGAGCGGCGTCTCCCCCTGTTCGAGCGACTGCAGGGGCACGCCATCCTCAGCATCAGCGAACAGAGCAGGGAGTGCATCGCCGACGCTGTCTTCTGCCTTCAGCCGGACACGGATCGGGTCCGCTTTCGGGTCAACCTGGATGCGCTCGCCCGCAGCGGCGTGCGGGTGCACCCGGCCGTGCTGAAGCTCGCCAAGGCTGACGAGGGCGCACGATGACGACTGCACCCGCAAGCCCCAGGCTCACCCTGCGACAGAGCCTGGGCCGCACCCACATGATGATCTCCCTGACCGCCGTCTGCATGGCGGGCCTGTTCCTGACCATCACGGCGCTGCTGGCGCTGCGCCTCTATGCGGATCACAACCTCGAGCTGGTGGCCCGCGCCATCAGCTACACCTCAGAGGCCGCCGTGGTGTTCGATGACGAGGAGGCGGCGAAAGATGCCCTGGAGACCATCACCTCCCGGGAGGATATCGCGAGCGCCAGCATAGTGCTGCCCGATGGCCAGGTGCTGGCAAGCTGGCGCCGTGCCATCACCACCCCCTGGACTACCCTGGAGCAGCACCTGGCCCGCCTGATCCTGCCGGGGCCGGTGGAAGTGGCCATGGTGCGGGAGAGCCGGGAGATAGCCCGGGTGCACCTGGTGGGGCACGGACAATATCTGCTGCACTTCCTGCTGCAGACCCTGCTGGCGACCCTGGTGCGCCTGTTGCTCAGCATCCTCGGGGCTCTCCACGTGGCGCGCCGCATGCAGCGCTCCATCACGGCGCCCCTCAAGGCCCTGGCCGAGGTCGCCTACAGTGTCAGTCGCCAGCGCGCCCTCAAGCAGCGGGTGCCGGCGGCCAACATCGCCGAGCTGCACGCGCTCGGGGAGGACTTCAACACCCTGCTCGACGAGCTGGAGGCCTGGCAGGCCCACCAGAAGCGGGAAAATGCCAGCCTGCTGCACCGGGCCACCCACGACGCCCTCACCGGCCTGCCCAACCGGGCTCTGTTCGAGGCGCGGCTGGGGCAGGCCATCCAGGGGGATCAGGAGCGCTTCGCCCTGCTCTACCTCGACTGTGATCGCTTCAAGCAGATCAACGACACCCTGGGCCACGGGGTAGGCGACGAGGTGTTGATCGCTCTGGCGCGGCGGGTGCAGCACCAGCTCAGACCGCTGGATCTGGTGTGCCGCCTCGGGGGCGACGAGTTTGTCATCCTGCTCGCCCCGATCCGGGACGAGCACGAGGTGCACGAGGTGATGACGCGGATCCAGCAGGGGATGAGCACCCCTGTGGTATTGAGCGACGGCCGCCACCTCGGGGTGGGCATCAGCATCGGCGCCGCCCTCTACCCCGAGCAGGGGGAGACGGCGGAGGCCCTGTTGCAGTTCGCCGACGACGCCATGTATCAAGCCAAACGACAACGTAAGGAGGAAGAAGCACACAGGAGAACCACGTGAAGTTGAACCGGACATAGTGAAAGGACCATAACAATGATCATTTTGAAGGCGCTAAAAATCGGGCTTGTTGCGCTGCTGCTGGGAGTGCTGGCCGGGTGTCAGAGTGCGCCCCAGGGGCTCACGGCGGAGCAGATCGCCACCCTCAGGGAGCAGGGATTTCAGCTGACCGATGAGGGCTGGACCCTGGATATCTCCAACAAGGTGCTGTTTGCCAACAATGTCGGGGCCCTCACTCCCCAGACCCGCCTGGTGGTGGAGCGTCTTGGCAAGACCCTCATCGGCGTCGGTCTGAACCGGGCCAGGGTGGACGGCCACACCGACTCCAACGGGGAGGCGAGCTACAACGAGCAGCTCTCGCTCAAACGGGCCCGCTCCGTGGCCGATGTCCTGATGTCGGTGGGCATGCCACCTGCGAACCTGGACATCCGCGGCCGGGGTGAAGCGGCGCCCATCGCCGACAACGGCACCGCCGCCGGACGAGCGGAGAATCGCCGGGTCGCCATCGTCATCGACAACGGCTGAGCCATTTTGTCCCTGCGTCGGCATGACGAGGCTGTCTCTGATGTCCGACTGCGTGTGTGATACCACTCTCCTGCCGGGGAGTGGCTCTCTTCCTCCTCCAGCATTGTCCTTCCCTTTCTTCTATTCATCCCGCTGTTTCCGCACCCGCTTCGACGGCGTTGAACCTCCTCCGCTCCTGAGAATCCTGGCTGAGCACCCAGGTCCAGAACTTGATCCAGCACAAGGGTGGCTTTGTTGATATTGGTTATCATTTGCATTATTTGCAGATGGTAGCCACAGTGATGACCCCCCTGTTTACCCCGACCATGACGGGTCTTGCGACCCCGGATCCCCTCGCATTCGCCTTCACCGCCAAGACCTCAGCCCACGCCAGCCGCGGCGGTGCCGGGCCCCTGATGCTCGACGAGGCGGGCTGGCAGGCTTGGTGGCAGCAACCGAGCCAGGCCGAGGCGCGGGCGCTCTACATCCACGTCCCGTTTGCCGCAAGCGCTGCAGCTTCTGCAACTTCTTCGAAAATGGCGCCAATCCGGCGCGCATGAGCCGCTATATGGCGGCCCTCTGCGAGCAGCTGACCAGGGCGGCCAAGACCCCCTTGGTGCAGAGCCAGTCCTTCTCCGCCGTCTATGTGGGCGGGGGCACGCCCACCGACATGGCGGCGGGCGATCTGGCTCTGCTGGCCAATGCCATTGGTCGCTTCCCCCTGACTTCGGATGTGGAGCTGACCCTGGAGGGGCGCCTCAACGGTTTCGATGACGCCAAGTGGGAGACCGCGCTGGCGGGGGGCTTCAACCGCTTCTCGTTCGGGGTGCAGAGCTTTGATACTCGCGTGCGCCAGCAGGCGGCCCGCTTCGACGACAGGGAGACCCTGTTGGCCCGGCTAGGGGCGTTGACCCGCCACGACGAGGCCGTCATCGCGGCGGATCTCATCTTCGGTCTGCCCGGCCAGGACGACTTCGTGTGGCGCCAGGACGTTGCGGACGTGATGGCGAGCGGCGTGCACGGGGTGGATCTCTACCAGCTCATCGCCATGGCGGGCACCAACCTGGCCCGCGCCGGGGAGAAGGGGACATTGGGCTGGGCCGCCGATGGCCCGCAGCGGGCTGCCATGTATGCCCAGGGCGCCCAAACGCTGGAGGCGGGAGGCTGGCAGCGCCTCTCCTGCAGCCACTGGCGGCGCACCCCCGCCGAGCGCAGCCGTTACAACCAGATGGCGAAGTGCGGCGCCGAGATCCTTCCCTTCGGGGCGGGGGCGGGGGGCAACATTCACGGC
>NZ_PQLN01000076.1:0-20798 GCF_002919855.1 Aeromonas sp. ASNIH8
GGAGGTGTGTAGAGGCGAAGGGGGGGGGGCTGGGCCGCGTCTCACGGGGAGGGAGCACAGAGCACAAAGGCGAGCCGAGGCTCGCCTTTGTGTGGCAGGGGCGGGATCCGCTCCCCATCAGCTTCCCATCAAGACGGGCGGCACGGCGGTCGGCTTGACGTCTTCGCTCGGGTAGCAGCCCAGCACCTTGATGTAGCGGGTGATCTTGGTCAGCTCCAGCAGGGCGGCCTGCATGGCCGGGGTCTGCAGGTTGGCGGAGACATCCAGGTAGAACATCTCCTCCCAGGGGTTGCCCTGCACCGGACGGGATTCCAGCTTGGTCATGTTGATCTCGTGGCTGCGCAGCACCAGCAGCGCCTCCACCAGGGAGCCCGGCTTCTGGGAGGTGGACATGATGAGGGTGGTCTTGGCCGGGATCTGGGGCGCCACGTCGATGGGCTTGCGCGCCACCACGATGAAGCGGCTGTAGTTCTCCTTCTGGTTGGCGAGCTGCTCGGCCAGCACGTCCAGGCCGTAGAGCTCGCCGCCGGCGGCGCTGCCGATGGCCGCCGCTTCCGGGCTTGCCAGCTCCTTCACCTTCATCATGGCGCTGGAGGAGGAGTCGCAGATCTCGTGGCGCGCCCCTTCCAGCTTGCTGAGGTAATGGGAGCACTGCTGGAACACCTGGGGATGGGCGTAGAAGGTCTTGATGCGTTCGATCTCAGTGGGCACGGCGGTGAGGATGCAGTGCTCGATGGGATAGGTGAGCTCACCCACGATGGAGAGGGTGGTGTGCTGCATCACGTCGTACACCTCGTTGATGGAGCCCGAGCTGGTGTTCTCGATGGGCAGCACCCCGAAGGCGGCGCGGCCCGACTCCACGGTGTCCAGCACCTCGCGGAAGTTCTGGCAGTTCACCTCGATCACCTGATCCTTGTAGCGGGCCAGGTACTTGCGGGCGGCCAGGCTCGAGTAGGAGCCGCGCGGTCCCAGGTAGGCAACGCTGGTCATGGGCTCCTGCTGCTGGGGATTGAGCAGGCTCTGCAGGTAGGCCTGCTGGGAGAGCACGGAATCTTCGATGATGGTGTGGTAGATGCGGGTGATGTACTGGGCATCCAGTCCGAGGGCGCGCCCTTTCTGGATCAGGGCGACCAGCAAGTCCTGTTCGCGCTGGTGGTCGCGGATGGGACGGGGATTGGCCTGCTTGGCGCGGGCGACCTCGATGCTGAGGGTCTTGCGTTTGGCCAGCAGGGCGAGCAGCTCCTGATCCAACTGGGTGATGTCGTGTCTGATCTCGTCGAGCGTTGCCATGGTGGTTCCCTATCCAGTGATTCTGTGGTGTGTGGTGCAAAAAAAAGCCTCCGCTGGGGAGGCTCGATTCGTCTTTGGTTTCTGTTTACGCGAATGGTTCACGTGACGACGGGCCTTCCCTCATGTGGGCCGGGTAAACGAGAAAACAAAGAAGAATGGTGTGTTCATGGGCGTGTCCTGAATGTAACGCCATAACCATTAAGGGATTTGGCGGTGCGATGCAAGTAAAACTTGCCCGGGGGCGTTGAACGGGGCAGGGTGGTGGCTCGGGTTGCCGAGGGAGAGTGAGCGTCGTTCTGGTCCCTGTTTATGGCAACCGCTGTAACCACATCCGTGGCAACAACACATAGAGGGGACGAGACGATGGCGGTGATCTTCGATCTGGGCAGAGTGGTGGTGCGCTGGGATCCGGTGGCCATAGTGAGTGGGGTGCGCGGACCCGAGGGGGCGACAGCGATCGCGGAGCAGCTGTTCAACCACCCGGACTGGCTGGAGGTGGACAGGGGGACCCTCTCTCTGCACACCATGGCCCGTCAGGCGCAGGGGCGCACCGGCCTGTCGATGGCGGAGAATCTGGCCATCTTGCAGGCGGTGCCGTCCTCCCTTGTGCCGGATCCTGCCATGGTGGCGCTCATCGAAGAATTGCACGGTGCAGGCCACCCCCTCTATGCCCTCTCCAACATGGGGCACGCCAGCATCGACTGGCTGGAGCAGCATCAGTCCTTCTGGCGCTTCTTCAGCGGCAAGGTGGTGTCGGCCCGGGTGCGAATGCTCAAACCCGAGCCCGACATCTACCGCTATCTGCTGGTGTCGTTCGACCTCAAGGCTGGGGAGTGCCTCTTTATCGACGACAGCCCGGCCAACGTGGCGGCGGCCGAGGCGCTCGGTCTGCGGGGGCTGATCTTCACCGATCCGGCCCGGTGCCGGGCGCATCTGATCGCTCAGGGGTTGTTGCCTGCCTGAGGGGCGCCAGTTTCGCTTCGCAGCGAAAAAAGTGGGCAAAACCTTGATTGAGGGCAAATAACGTACAGCTTTATCCATGCTCTTTAAGTGTATATTCAGCTTGGTGCGGGCAAAATGGTATCCAGTTCATCATCCGGAGTTGTTGTTATGGATGCCAATGTCGTTGCGCTGAATCGGGGATACGATCAGACCTTTCAAGCCAGGGAACAGAGGCTCATCAACACCCTGGCCGGTTACAGCGAACTGCTTGTCTCCTTCTCCGGCCGACTGGAATCCTGCTACAGCATGGATCTGTGCCGGGCCAGCGGGGTGCGATTTCGCGCCATCACCCTGGACAACCCCACCCTCAGCCGCCAGTCGGTGGCCAGGGCACAGCGCTACTGCCGGCACTACGGCATCCCCCATCAGGTGCTCAAGACCGACGAGATGATCTTCAGCGCCCACCTGGGCCACCTCGCCGAGGTGACCGACCCGGTGCGCTACCTCTGCCAGCAGCTCGAACATGAAGAGGGCCCGCCGCTGCTGATGTCGGCCTCGGTGGAGGAGAAGCGGGAGTACCTGCGCCGATTCCACAGCCTGCCCGCCAACACCCTCTGGATCTTTGCCGAGCAGGGGATGACCAACCGGGATTTTCGCTACGGCTTTCACCAGCGGCAACTGGCGCTCTGGGGAGACGTGGGGGAGGCCTGCCTGAGCCGGCGGTTTGTCGATATGACTTCCCTGGACAGGCGGCACCTGCGGATGGTCGACATGGCCGAGCAGATGCTGGTGGACATGGGGCTGGGGGGCGCCCAGGTCTTCTTCCATACCCTGGGTGACAGGGTCACCACCCTTGCGAGGATCCGGGTGCCCGAACGGCTGCGGGCCCTGGTGTTCGACATGCAGCCCACCATCCAGAAGGCCCTCAGGAGTGCCCAGTTCGATCTGGTGACCCTGGATCTGGCCACGCTGGAGGATCCCCACCCCCTGGTCATCTGAGCCGGGGCGTAACGTGAGGGGGGTCATAGGCAAGGAGGGCACGACTCTTTATACTGCCCCCTTCGCATCCTTTATCGAGTGCCTGCCCATGAAACCCCTCTCCCGACTGCTGGTCGCCCTCTGTCTGTGCCCTCTGCTGGCCGAGGCGGCTCCCCTGCACCAGATCACCTTGCCGGATGGTCGCCAGGTGCAACTCAATGACGATTTCACCTGGGAATACCTGCTGGTCAAGCCGGCAGCCACGGTAGCCGGTCAGGCAGTGACGGCGAGTGTCGCGGCCCCGGTGCTGACCGAGCAGGCCATGGCCCATCCCGACTTGCTCTCCCAGGCGACCCGGGACGGCATCACGGTGAAGCTGGACCAGGTCGCGGGGGACGATCCCCTCAGCCTGCAGTTCGTGGTGAGCAACACCGGCAGTCGCAACGTGGTGCGCGTCAACGGCAGCCTGACCCTGTTCAGCGCCGACGGGGTGCAGCTCTCGAGCGAGCCCGTGCGCTTCTGGGTCGGGGAGAACCGCCTGCCTGACTCCTACCTGCGCAAGGGGGAGGCACGCGCCTCCCGGGCCATCGAGCTGGCACGACCCGCCGGCCTCATCGGCAAGCCGCTGGTGCGGGTGCAGATCGACGAGGTGGAGTTCCGCTAGGATGACAGCGGGGGAGCCCTCGCTCCCCCGCAGAGTGTTGCACCGGTAACCGCCAGCAATATCCGCTTACATCTGACATGGTTTGGCAACAGCTTGCTCCTCGGCGTTGCCCCCTTTGCCCGTCACAATGGCTCCATTCCAGTTAGGTCCGCCTAACTCAACCCATGGAGTCAACAAAATGCAAAAGATCGCACTGTCTGTTCTGGTTCTGGCCGGTCTCTCTTCCACCTCCGTCCTGGCGCAAGATGCCTTCAGCTATGCCAAGGGCTCTGCCACCTGGGCCCACACCAAGTCTGACTACATCGGTGGCAAGGATGGGGAGAACCGCGACTTCGGCGGCCTGAGCCTGGATCTCTCCAAGAGCTTCACCAGCAATGTCTACGGCCGGATCGGCAGCGAATACACCTCCCGCAGCAGCGGCAACGACAGCATGGCCATCTCCAGCCTGGGGATGGGTGTCTACACCCCCCTCAGCACCGGCCTGAACCTCTACGGTGAAACCGGCCTGATGGGCTACAGCCTGGAACGGGAGCTGGCCTCCGACGTGAACCACTCCGGTTGGGATACCCTGGCCCGCAAGAAGAGCGGCAGCCTCTACGGAGAAGTGGGCCTGCGCTACGACATCGGCGCCGTCGAGCTCTCCACCGGCTATCGCTACGCCAACATGACCGACGACATGCACGACTTCAAGGCGGGGGCGGCGTACAAGCTGACCCAGAACCTGGCCCTCACCGCCGACTACACCTATCGCAACTGGGATCTGCAAAAAGGCTCCATCTCCAGCCTGGGTGTGAAATACAGCTTCTGATCATCCTTCCTGCAGGGTCTTCACCTTTACCCATGACTTCGGTCATGGGTTTTTTTTATGGGGGCTGATCCGCCCGCCGCCCCCTGGCCGTATCAGTTCGCAATAGTTATACAGCTTCCAATCTTTTGTATAACTGCTATAACTTACTCAAGGCTTATACAAGGGGCTTCATCATGTACAAGATCAAGGTCGGTATCAGTGCCTGTCTGCTCGGTCAGGAAGTGCGCTTCGACGGGGGCCACAAACGATCCAGTTTCTGCGAAAGGGATCTGGGCGCCCATTTCGACTATCACCCCGTCTGCCCCGAGATGGCCATTGGCCTGGGCGCACCCCGCGCCGCCATCCGGCTGGTGAAACGCCAGGGCGAGGTGCGGGCCGAGGCAAGCAACGGCAGCTTCGACGTTACCGACAAGCTGATTGCCTTCAGCGAGCAGAAGGCACGCCAGCTCGACTTCCTCTCCGGCTACATCCTCTGCGCCAAGTCCCCCAGCTGCGGCATGGAGCGGGTGCGCATCTATGGCGCCAACAACGAGGGGAGCGCCAAGGAGGGGGTCGGCCTCTTTGCCAAGGCGCTGATGGAGGCCAACCCCCTGCTGCCGGTGGAGGAAGATGGCCGCCTGTGCGACCCCATCCTGCGGGAGAACTTCGTGCTGCGGGTCTTCGCCTACCACGACTGGCAGCAGCTCTGCGCCCGGGGGATCACCGCCTCAGCCCTGATCCGCTTCCATTCACGCTACAAGTACCTGGTGCTCTCCCACGCCACCACCCACTACCGGGCGCTGGGGCGCCTGCTCGCCAACCTTGGCAAGGCCAACTTGCAGGAGGTGGCCGACAGCTACATCCAGGGGTTGATGGCGGCGCTGACCCTACGGGCCAACCGCCGCAGCCACACCAATGTGCTGATGCACCTGCAGGGCTACTTCAAGCGGGTGCTGACCCCGGCCCAGAAGCAGGAGCTGTGCGACACCATCGACAAGTACCGCACCGGGGTCTTCCCGTTGCTGGTGCCCCTTACCCTGATCCGCCACTACCTGCGCGAGTACCCGAACCCCTATCTCGCCGAGCAGGTGTACCTCAATCCCCATCCCGACACGCTGAAATTGCGTTACGGGCTGTGAAGGTGTGGCTGGATTTGGCCGATCAGGCCTACCTCGACCTTCATCCCGACACGCTCAAGCTGCGCTACGGGCTCTGAACACCCTGTGCAGGCCCCGGCGGATCACCGGGGCCTCTTCCCAACGTCTGATGGACTCTCTCATGTCTGATGAATCACAAGCAGCCGCGCCTCTCCCCGACGAGGGCGTCTACCCCATTCGCGAGGTCTCCCGCCTCACCGGCGTCAACGCCGTCACCCTGCGCGCCTGGCAGCGCCGCTACGGGCTGGTGCAACCGGCCCGAACCGAGAAGGGCCATCGCCTCTACAGCGAGCAGGATATCCGCCAGATAGGCGAGATCCTGAGCTGGCTGGAGCGGGGGGTGAGCATAGGTCAGGTGAAGGGGCTCCTGAGCGAGCCCCAGAGTGCGCCAGTGAGCGATCACTGGCAGCAGACCCTGGAGCAGTTCAGCCAGGCGCTGCTTGCCTTCAACCAGCGCAAGGCGGAGGCCGAGCTTGGCGATCTGCTGGCGAGCTACCCCTTCGAGCTGGTGCGCAGTCGGGTGCTGCAGCCCCTGGTGGAGCGGCTGCTGGGGCTGTGGCGCGAGCGCCCCGATGGCGAGCTGCTGCAACAGGTGTGGCTCGGCTGGCTGCATACCCGCTTCGCCCGCCACCTCATCGAGCAGGAGAAGGGCATCCCCGTCACCCTGGCAAGCTGGGGGCAGGTGGGGCCGCTGGATCTGGTCTGGGCTGCGTATGAGCTCATCGGTCAGGGTTATGAGGTGCAACTGCTGGGGGCGGTGGAGCCCCGCCATGCCACCCTGCTGGAGGGGCGCGCCACTCCTCCCTGGCTGATCCTGCTGGGGGCCGGGCTCGGCAAGCAGGACCTGGCCTCCGAATGGCCTGAGGGTACCCGCTTCTTTGGCGAGCTGGGACGCCTCTACGATGAGCCGTGGCGGCGTGCCCGCAACTGGCACGCCACCCTGGCAGAGGTCAGTGCGACGACCCGCACAGCCAAGGCGAAGGGCAAGGGCGGGAGAACACCGTCATGAGGCTGGTCTGGTTTCGCAACGATCTGCGTCTGGCCGATAACCCGGCCCTGCGCCACGCCTGCGCCGGAGATGAACCGGTCGCCGCACTCTTCATCGTCTCGCCGACCCAGTGGCAGACGCACAAGCTGGCCCCGGTCCGCCAGCGCTTCATGCTGGCACAGGTGGATGCCATGGGACGAGAGCTGGCGGCCCTCGGCATTCCGCTTCATTTGCTGCGGGTCGAGACCTTTGCCGAGGTGCCGACGGCGCTGACGGCGCTTTGCCGGGAGCTCGGGGTGAGCCAGCTCTACGCCAACCAGGCCATCGAGATTGACGAGCTGCGCCGCGACCACGCCGTCAGCGCCGCGCTGGGGGAGCAGGGCATGACCAGCCACTGGTTCAACGGCTGCTGCGTGCTGCCGCCCGGTCGGGTACTGACCGGGTCGGGGGAGATGTTCAAGGTCTTCACCCCCTTCAGCCGCGCCTGGCTCAAGGCTCTCGAGGAGGATGGCTTCGTCATTCACCGTGCCCCCGCACCACGCGGCGAGCCGTTACCGTGGCTGCCCCTGGCCGAGCGAGAGTGGGTGGACGACGGGCTGGGGGATCTGACGGCGGACACCCGCTGGCCGGTGGGGGAGGCCGAGGCGAGCCGCCGGTTGCACGCTTTTCTGGATCAGGCGGTGCTCGACTACGGCGAGACCCGGGACTTTCCGGCGCTGGCGGGCACCTCCGTGCTCTCCCCCTATCTGGCGGCGGGCATCATCAGTGCCCGCCAGTGCGTGGGGGCGCTGCAGCAGCGTCTCGGCTACCGGCCCCAGTCGAAGGCCCAACCCGGTTTCGTCTGGCTCAACGAGCTCATCTGGCGCGAGTTCTACCGCCACTTGCTGGTGCTGATCCCGAGCCTCTCCATGAACCGCCCCTTCAAGCCGGAGACGGCGGCCCTGCCGTGGAGCTGGGATCCGGATGCCTTCGCCGCCTGGTGCGAGGGGCGCACCGGCTACCCCGTGGTCGATGCGGCCATGCGTTGCCTCAACGCCACCGGCTGGATGCACAACCGGCTGCGGATGATAGTGGCGAGCTTCCTCACCAAGGATCTCCATATCCACTGGCGGCTTGGGGAGGACTACTTCATGAGTCGGCTCATCGACGGGGATCTGGCGGCCAACAATGGCGGCTGGCAGTGGGCGGCGGGGACCGGGGCCGATGCGGCGCCCTATTTCCGGGTCTTCAACCCCACCACCCAGGGGCAACGATTTGATCCACAAGGGGAGTTCATTCGTACCTGGGTCACTGAGCTGGCGGATGTGCCTGCTGCCTATCTCCACGAGCCCCACGACTGGTTGCGGCTCAAGGGGCGGCAGGATTATCCGGCCCCCATGGTGGATCATGCCGTTGCACGGGTGAGGGCCATCGAGATGTTCCGCGAACTGGAGAAAAACTAGCATGAATGACGCGCTGGCCCGCTTTGTCATCCTCTACCTGCAATTGGACAAGCATCAGTTGCACCGCTTGCCGGAGGTCTATGCCGATGAGGTGCTCTTCATCGATCCTGCGCACCGGATAGAGGGGCTTGCCGCGCTCACCCGTTACTTTTCCTCCCTTTATGAGCGCCTTGCCCAGTGCAGTTTCGAGATAACGAGTCAGCAGCAGTCGGGCAACGAAGCCTGGCTCGCCTGGGTCATGACCTTCTCCCACCCCAGGATTGCCGGTGGTCGGGCCGTCAGGGTCGAGGGGGCCACCCGGCTGACGTTCGACTCCTGGGGCAAGGTGTGCCTGCACCGGGACTACTTCGATCTCGGGGCCATGCTCTACGAGCAGTTGCCACTGCTGGGGCCCGTGGTACGGGCCATCAAGGGGAGGCTGGGGACATGAGCGGCCGGGTGCTGATCACCGGGGCCACCTCGGGCATCGGCCGCCAGCTGGCGCTGGATTATCGGCGCGCCGGCTGGCAGGTGTGGGGTTGTGGCCGGGACGAGGTGCGCTTGCAGGCACTGGCCGACCTGGGGATCACCCCTTTGCGATTTGATGCGCGCGACAGCGCCGCCATGGCCGGGGTGGCCGCGAGTCTGCCCGCCCTCGACCTGCTCATCCTCAATGCGGGCAACTGTGAATACATGGATCCGGCAGAAGGCTTTGACGGCGCCCTGTTTGCCCGGGTCATCGAGACCAACCTCATTGCCACCGGCAACGCCCTGGCCGCCTTGCTGCCGCGGTTGGGGGCGGGTGGACGGCTTGCCATCGTCAGCTCCTCGGTGAGCTGGCTGCCCCTGCCACGGGCGGAGGCCTATGGCGCCTCCAAGGCGGCCCTCGATTATCTGGCGGATACGTTGCGCCTGGATCTGGCCAGCAAGGGCATCGGGGTGACCCTGATCCGCCCGGGCTTCGTGCAGACGCCGCTCACCGACAAGAATGATTTTCCCATGCCCTGCCTGGTGACGGTGGAAGAGGCTTCCCGCGCCATCATGACGGGGCTTGCCGCCGGTCGCCACCAGATCCACTTTCCCCGTCGCTTCATCTGGCTGCTGCGCCTGCTCGGCGCCCTGCCGACAGGGCTCTGGCTGCGCCTTGGCCGCACACTCGTTTCGAAAGGACGCCCTTCATGAAGAAAAAGATCGCCATCGTCGGCTCCGGTATCTCCGGTCTCACCGCCGGTTTTCTGCTCCACAAGCTGCATGACATCACCCTGTTCGAGGCGGCGCCGACCCTGGGAGGCCACACCGCCACCGTGGAGGTGGAACAGGCTGGGCGCCACTATGCCATCGACACCGGCTTCATCGTCTTCAATGACCGCACCTATCCCAACTTCCTCAAATTGCTGGAGCGCATCGGGGTGGGGCGCCAACCCGCCGAGATGAGCTTCTCGGTCAAGAGTCCCGAGGGGATGGAGTACAACGGCCACAACCTCGATACCCTGTTCGCCCGGCGCCGCAATCTGCTGAGCCCGCGCTTCTATCGCTTCGTCGCCGAGATCCTGCGCTTCAACCGGGAGGCGCGGGCCTGGCTGGCCGCGCATCGCCAGCGGGAGCTGACCCCCGAGCTGACCCTGGGGGACTTCCTGCTGGCGGGGAAATTCAGCGACTATTTCGCCCGCCACTACATCCTGCCCATGGGAGCGGCCATCTGGTCCTCCACCCTGGCGGACATGCGTGCCTTCCCCTTGAGCTTCTTCCTGCGGTTTTTCGCCAACCACGGGCTGCTGGAGGTGGCGAACCGGCCCCAGTGGTATGTGATCCCGGGTGGCTCGCGAGAGTACATAGGGCCGCTCACGGCGGGCTGGCAGTCGCGCATCCGCCTCGCTACCCCGGTGGAGGCGGTGCGCCGGGTGGCGGATGGCGTCGTGGTCACCAGCCAGGGGCAGGAGGCCCATTTTGACGAGGTGATCTTCGCCTGTCACAGCGATCAGGCCCTGGCCCTGCTGGCGGATGCGAGCGACGGAGAGAGGGCCATCCTCGGGAACATGCCCTATCAGGCCAACGACGTCTGGCTGCACACCGACGCCTCCTGCCTGCCGATGCGCCGCAAGGCGTGGGCGAGCTGGAACTACCAGCTCGGTGAGGATGACGGGGCGCGCCCCCTGGTGAGCTACAACATGAACATCCTGCAGGGGGTGAGCTCCCCCGCGCCCTTCTGCGTCAGCCTCAATCCCCGTGGACGGGTGGACGAGAGCAAGGTGTTGCGCCGTTTCGTCTATCATCATCCGGTATTCAATCAGGGCTCCATCGCCGCCCAGCAGCGACGGGGAGAGATCTGTGGCCATCAGCGCACCCACTTCTGCGGGGCTTACTGGTACAACGGTTTTCACGAGGACGGGGTGCGCAGCGCCCTGGACGTGGCCAGACGCTTCGGGGCCGAGTTATGAGCGGCGCCGCAGCCTTGACGCAAGGGGACGAGGGAATGGGGGAGGGGATCAGCGCCATCTGGCAAGGCTCGGTGCGCCATCGCCGCTTCGCGCCGCGTCCCCACGCCTTTTCCTACAGCCTCTTCATGCTGGGGCTGGATCTGGACGAACTGCCCGGGCTTGAGCAGGGGCGCTGGTTTGCCGTGGAGCGGGCCGGACTGATCTCGTTTCGCCGCGAGGACTATCTGCGGGGCAGCGAAGGGCCCCTCAAGCAGGCGGTCTGGGACAAGGTGGCGGCTCTTGGGGGGGATGCGGAGCCCGGCGGGCGGGTGCTGCTCCTTGGCAACGTGCGCTGCCTCGGGTTTTATTTCAGCCCGGTCAATTTCTACTTCTGCGATCGGGCGGGGGAGACCCGCTACCTGCTGGCGGAGGTCTCCAATACCCCCTGGAACGAGCGCCACTACTACCTGCTGGATCTGGCGGCGCTCTCCCCCCATGACAAGGATTTTCATGTCTCCCCCTTCATGGGACTGGGGATGCGCTACCACTGGCGCATCCGGGCGCCGAAAGAGGAGGCGCTGATCCATATCGAGAGCCACCCCGTATCCGGTGAGAGCAAGCTGTTTGACGCCACCCTGGCCCTGCGCCGCGCGCAGCTGTCGCGCAAGGGGCTGGCGGCGCTGCTGGCTCGCTGGCCCTGGATGACCCTGAAGGTGCTGCTCGGGATCTACTGGCAGGCCCTGCGCCTTTTCATCAAACGCACCCCCGTCTTCACCCATCCGGAGAGCCGCCCGTGACGCTGACACACCCGTTAAATTCCGCTTCCTGGTGTTGTCAGCAGCCCATGGTGTTGGTTCATCCCAACCGAACGACCCCATTCTTGACCCATTCGGAGAGCCGCTAATGGAACTTGCTCAATCAACCCTCTCTGCCTCTTTCATCGACAAGGGGGCCAAGCAACTGCTGCTCAAATTGCTGGCGCGCCTTGAGCAGGGCCAGCTGGTGCTCCACGACGGCAGCGAGTGCCACCGTTTCGGCAAGGCGGGCAGCGACCTGCATGCCGAGCTGGTGGTGCAGGATCCGGCGTTTTATCGCCGCCTGCTGCTGGGGGGGAGCATCGCCGCAGGAGAGACCTGGGTGGAGGGTCTCTGGACCAGCCCGGAGCCGGTGGCACTGGTGCGCTTGCTAGCCCGCAATCTGCCGCTGCTCGACGCCCTGGAACGGCGCCTCGGCTGGCTCAGCTTCCCGTTCAACAAGGTGCGCCACTGGTTCAATCGCAATACCCTGACCGGTTCGCGCGCGAACATCGCCGCCCACTATGACCTTGGCAACACCCTCTATCAGGGCTTTCTCGACGATCACATGCAGTATTCGAGCGCCATCTATCCCCACCCGGATGCCACCCTGGAGGAGGGGCAGCAGGCCAAGCTGCGCACCATCTGCGAGCGGCTTGAGCTTGGGCCGGACGACCATCTGCTGGAGATAGGCACCGGCTGGGGCGGTCTCGCCGTCTATGCGGCCCGTCACTACGGCTGCCGGGTCACCACCACTACCATCTCCCAGGCCCAGCACGACTATGCCAAGGCGTGGATCGAGCGGGAGGGGCTGGGAGATCGCATCACCTTGCTGCTGGAGGATTACCGCAAGCTGGAGGGACGCTATGACAAGCTGGTCTCCATCGAGATGATCGAGGCGGTGGGGCACGCCTTCCTGCCCGACTATTTCCGCCAGTTGTCGCGCCTGCTCAAGCCCGGCGGACGCCTGCTGATCCAGGCCATCACCATCGCCGATCAGCGCCACGCCCAGTATCTGCGCGGGGTGGACTTCATCCAGCGCTACATCTTCCCGGGAGGCTGCCTGCCCTGCGTCTCCCAGATGGCGGGTCTGCTGGCGCGGGAGACCGACATGCAGCTGGTACGGCTGCACGATCACGGCCACCACTATGCCCGTACCCTGGCCCACTGGTGCGAACGCTTCCTGACGCTGGCCCCGGAGCTGCCCAAACTCGGTTACAGCCAGGATTTCATCCGGCTCTGGCACTTCTACTTCGCCTACTGTGAAGGGGGATTCTGGGAGCGGGCCATCAGCCTGGTGCAACTGGAGGCTGCCAAGCCGGGGCCCCATGGCTGGTCCGGGGACTTGCCGGCAAGCGGTCGCTGATCATGTGGCAGTGGGCCCACCTGCTGGGATTCAACCTCTACTGGTTGCTGGCGGTGACATGGCAGCAACCGGGCCCGCTGCTCGGGATGCTGCTGCTCCATTTCATCTTCTCCCCCCGCCGCGGGCAGGACTGGCGCCTCATCCCGGTCGCCCTGGCAGGCTGCCTGCTCGACATCCTGCTCTGGCGCCTCGGCCTGTTTCACTTTCCGTCCGGTTTTCCGCTCTGGCTGTTGCTGCTCTGGTGCGGTTTCGCCCTGACCCTCTCCCACGGTCTTCGCTGGCTTCGCCCCTTGCCGCGCTGGCAACAGGGGCTGTTCGGCATGGTGGGGGGCGCCTCCTCCTATATGGCGGGGGCCGCCATGGGGGCAGTAAACTTACCCTGGGGCATCTGGACAAGCGCAGTGCTGCTGGCGGTGATCTGGATGTGGTGGTTACCCGTACTCCTGTGGGTAACGGTCAAGCTGGAGGGTGAGACGAGATGAACACCTTTTCGACCGACACCTTGTTGTTTTCCAAGTGGACCAGGGATGGCCAGTGCGAGCTGGCCGAGCGTTTCTACCTGGTGGTGGCCTGCCAGCGCGATGCCCAGGGGCATCTGGCGAGCGTGGTGATGCAGGATATCAACACTCTGCAGGAACAGGAGATGGACTGGCATGAACTGGAGGATCCCGCCCGTTGGCACATGGGGTGGAACTAGCCTGCTGCTGGCGGCCTTGAGCCTGCCACTGTTTGCGACCGCCCAGAGCGTTGCCGCTCCCTGGCAGGGGCTGCGCACCGTGGGACAGGGGGAGATGCGCTGGCTCTGGTTCAAGCTCTATGACGCCACCCTCTACAGCGAGAGCGGCCGCTATCAGCCGGGGCGCTACCCGCAGGCCCTCAGCATTACCTACGCGAGGGCCATCGAGCGCCAGGATTTGCTGGAGGCGACCGCCGCCGAGTGGCAGCGGCTCGGCCTTGGCAGCGAGAGTGAGCGCCAACGCTGGCTGGCTCGACTGGCCACGCTCTGGCCGGATGTCGCCCCCGGCGACAAGCTGGTTTTTTATGTGGACGAGCAAGGCACGGGCCACTTCTGGTTGCGAGATCGCCTCCTTGGCTCTCTCGATGATCCCGCCTTCGCCCCCGCGTTTCTTGCTATCTGGCTGACTGACGACAGCCGGGATCCCGCTCTGACCCGCCGCCTGCGCGGCCAATCCTGATGGAGTATTCCATGAAATTCTCTTCCTGGTGGCGTCTTGCCTGGTTGCTGCCCCTGCTGTGGCTCTCTGGTTGCGGCGCGGGTCTTGACGATTATCGCGGCTCCCGGCCGGGTTGGGATCTCGCCCGTTTCTTCAATGGCAAGCTGGTGGCCCACGGCCTGGTGACGGACCGCAGCGGCGAAGTGACCAGTCGCTTTCGGGTCGAGATGCAGGGGCACTGGCGAGAGGGCAAGGGGGAGCTGTTCGAGCAGTTCTACTTCGATGATGGCCGTCGGCAGACCCGCACCTGGTTTTTGAGCAAGGGGGCGGATGGCCACTGGCGCGGCACGGCTTCAGACGTGGTGGGGGAGGCGGTAGGCAAGACAGAGGGCTTTGCCCTCAACTGGCGTTATCAACTCGATCTGGCTCTGCCGGATGAGAGCGTGGTGAGGGTGAGCTTTGATGACTGGATGTATCTGCTGGACGACGACCGCCTGATCAACCGCGCGAAGATCAGCAAGTTCGGCATTCATCTCGGCGAGGTGATCCTCTATATCGAACGGCTTGAGCAATGAAAGCCGGTGCATTTTTTTGCCGACGATAGCCATTGGCTATGGATCGGCAAGGCACGGACGATTGTCCTTTGAGTCTGCTTCTGGATAAGCTGACTCCGTTCCCGATAATGCTTACCACCTGGAGGTGAATCATGAAGAGCCCCATTGGTCTTGATACCGTTCAATCACAAGCCCTGGCCGCCGAGCTCAACAAGCTGCTGGCCAGCTACCAGATCCTCTACATGAACGTCCGTGGCTTCCACTGGAACATCCGCGGCAACCAGTTCTTCGAGCTGCACCTGAAATTCGAAGAGATCTACAACGACCTGCTGCTGAAAGTCGATGCCCTGGCCGAACGCATTCTGACCCTGGATGGGGTGCCCCTGCACAGCTTCAGCGACTACATCCAGGTGTCCGCCATCCCCGAGCAGAAGGGGTTGCATGACGGTCGTGCCTGCGTGGAATCCCTGCTGGCGAGCTTCCGCGAACTGCTGGTTGCCCAGCGCCGCATCCTGGGTCAGGCCGCCGATGCCGGTGATGAAGGGACTGCGTCCATCCTCTCCGACTATGTGCAGCAGCAGGAGAAACTGGTCTGGATGCTGCGCGCCTATCTGGCCTGATGAACCTGGGGCCGGCTGCCCATGCTCCGGCCCGTATCATTGCCCCTGTTGTTGCAAACCCGAGTTGTCTCTCCTTGATTTCCCACCCGCTTGCCGCCCGATTTGGGCGGCTTTTTTCTATTTGATCTGCATCAATGAAATGTTAATTGGTAAATTGAATGCCTATTAAGTTTTCCAGGAGGGGAATAGAATCGCCACAAAACAGATAACTGAAATGTCCAATTAGGAGAGACATGATGTTTTGTGTGCAATGTGAACAGACTATTCGTACCCCGGCAGGCAACGGCTGCGCCTATGCACAAGGCATGTGCGGCAAGACGGCTGAAACTTCTGATCTGCAGGATGTGCTGATCTATACCCTGCAAGGGCTCAGCGCCTGGGCCCTGGCGGCCCGCGAGCACGGCATCGTCGACAGCGAAATAGACGCTTTCGTGCCCAAGGCGTTCTTTGCCACCCTCACCAACGTCAACTTCGACTCCGCTCGCATCGTCGCCTACGTCAACCAGGCGCTGGCCTATCGCCAGCAACTGGCCGCCAAGCTGGCACCGCTGGCGGTGCAGGCCGACACACTGCCCGCCGCGGCCAGCTTCGAGCCGGGTGCCGATCTGCTGGCCCAGCTTGCCCAGGCGCCGCAGACCGCGGTCAACCGGGGCAAGAACGACGTCAACGAAGACATCATGGGGCTGCGCCTGCTCTGCCTCTACGGCCTCAAGGGGGCCGCCGCCTACATGGAACACGCCCGGGTGCTGGATCAGCAGGATGCCGGGGTCGCCGCCGAATTCCATCGCATCATGAGTTGGCTCGGCACGGATCCCTGCGATCTGGATCCCCTGTTCAAGTGCGCCATGGATATTGGCCTGCTGAACTTCAAGATCATGGAGATGCTGGATCTCGGTGAAACCACCGCCTTCGGCCACCCCGAGCCGACCCAGGTACGCGTCACTCCGGTACCGGGCAAGTGCATTCTGGTCTCCGGTCACGACATGGTGGATCTCAAGCTCATCCTGGAGCAGACCAGGGGCACCGGCATCAATGTCTACACCCATGGCGAGATGCTGCCGGCGCTGGCCTACCCCTTCTTCAAGCAGTACCCGCACCTGGTGGGCAACTACGGCTCTGCCTGGCAGAACCAGCAGAAGGAGTTTGCCAACTTCCCGGGCGCCGTGGTGATGACCTCCAACTGCATCATCGACCCGAACGTGGGCAACTACTCGGATCGCATCTTCACTCGCTCCATCGTCGGCTGGCCGGGCGTGACTCATCTGGAAGGGGAAGATTTCTCTGCCGTTATCGCCAAGGCACAAGCGCTGGAAGGCTTCAAGCACGTTGAGCTCGAGCACTTCATCACCATCGGTTTTGCCCGCAACGCCCTGATGCAGGCCGCTCCCGCAGTGATCGACAAGGTCAAGGCTGGCGAAATCAGCCACTTCTTCCTGGTGGGGGGATGTGACGGTGACCGTGCCGAGCGCGCCTACTACACCGAGTTTGCCAAGGCGATCCCGCAGGACAGCCTGCTGCTGACCCTGGGCTGCGGCAAGTACAAGTTCAACAAGCTCGATTTCGGCGACATCGGCGGTATTCCGCGCCTGCTGGACGTGGGTCAGTGCAATGATGCCTACTCCGCCATCCAGCTGGCCCTGGCGCTCGCCGACGCGTTCGAGTGCGGCGTCAACGATCTGCCCCTGACCCTGGTGCTCTCCTGGTTCGAGCAAAAAGCCATCGTCATTTTGCTCACCCTGCTGGCGCTCGGTGTGAAGGACATCCGCACCGGCCCGACCGCCCCGGCCTTCCTCACCCCGGCCCTGCTCAAGGTGCTGGAGGAGCAGTTCGGCCTGAAAGGAACCACCACGGCAGACGCGGATCTCGCCGAGATCCTGGCGGCCTGAGCAAAGATACAGCCTTACACGCTCAGCATGTTGTAAGCCTTTGGCGAGCCTGATGGCTCGCCTTTTTTCAACGCTATTTCCGAGCAAGAGGAGCCTTGCGATGACCTCCACCTCTTTGAGCCTGCGCTGTATAGCCCGCCGGGCAGAGACCCACGACGTGGCGAGCTGGCAATTTGAACCCCTGGCTGGCGACCTGCCCTCCGTGCTGGCTGGCCAGTGCGTCACCCTGCACACGATGATTGACGGCCATCCCCACTGCCGCGCCTACACCCTCTCCTCCAGCCCGCAGGATCCTTTCTGGCAGGTCACCATCAAGGATGTGGGGCTGGTCTCTCACCATCTGCACCAGAGCCTGCAAGTGGGGGACGAGATCCGGGTAGACGGCCCCTTCGGCGATTTCCACCTGACCGCGCTCCCCTGCGAGCGGCCGCTGCTGCTCAGCGCCGGCTCCGGCATCACCCCCATGTGGGCCATGCTGCGGGACGAGCTCGCCAAGCGGCCGGACGCCGATATCCGCTTTATTCACAGCGCCAGAACCCCCGGGGATGTGATCTTCGCGAGGGAACTGGCTTCGCTGGCCGAGGCTCATGCCGGTGTGCGCCATGCTTTAGTGCTGGAGAAAGTAGGGGAAGAGGCGCCAACGGCTCATCCCTGGGTTGGCCGGCTCACACCGGGGATGCTCAAGGAATTGGCGCCGGATCTCTTGAGCCGCCATGTCTATCTGTGCGGGCCAGCCCCCTATATGGCGGTGGTGAGCGAGATGCTGGCCGGGCTCGGGCTGCCCCCCGAGCAGTTGCATCAGGAGTCGTTCGGCCTGCCTGGGGTGGCCTCAAGCGCGGCGCCAGTTGCGGCCGATAGCGACCACTTCTGGCTAACCCTCAAAAAGAGCGGCAAGAAAGTGAAGATACTGCCTGGCCAGACCCTGCTGGCGGCACTGGAGGGGGTGGGGGAGACCATGATGGCCGCTTGCCGCGCCGGGGTGTGCGGCGCCTGTCGCTGCACCACGGAAGGCGAAATCGAGCGCCAGAGCGTGATGACCCTGAGCGCGCAGGACCTCGAGAACGGGGTTGCGCTGGCCTGTTCCTGCACCGCCAGAGGGGATGTGAGCCTGGAGTATTGACGGGCGTCATTGGTATCCCGAGCTTTTCCCGGGCGGGTCGTGCGGGTAGACTCAACCCCAGTTTCAGCAAAGTACGGGATAAAAAATGACAATTCTGGTGACGGGGGGAGCCGGTTACATCGGTTCCCACACCCTGGTCGAGCTGCTTGGTACCGGGCAGCAGGTCGTAGTACTGGACAACCTCTCCAATGCTTCCCCCGAGTCTCTCAAGCGGGTCGAGCGGATCACCGGCAAGCCGGTCACCTTCGTGGAAGGGGACATTCTGGACAGAGCCTGCCTGCAACGGCTGTTTGCCGAACACAGGATAGCATCCGTGATCCACTTCGCCGGCCTCAAGGCGGTGGGGGAATCCGGCCAGATCCCGCTCACCTACTATCAGAACAACGTGACCGGCACCCTGGTGCTGTGCGAAGAGATGGCCAGGGCCGGCGTGTTCCGGCTGGTGTTCAGCTCCTCGGCCACCGTCTATGGGGATCCGGCCTCGGTACCCCTGCGGGAAGATTTCCCCACCAGCGCCACCAACCCCTATGGCCGCTCCAAGCTGATGGTTGAAGAGATCCTGCGTGACCTCTCCAAATCCGATCCTCGCTGGGCCATCGTGCTGCTGCGCTACTTCAACCCGGTGGGGGCTCACGAGAGCGGCCTCATCGGTGAAGATCCCAACGGCATCCCCAACAACCTGCTGCCTTACATCAGTCAGGTCGGCGTGGGCAAGCTCAAGGAGCTGGGGGTCTTTGGCAACGACTATCCGACCCCAGACGGCACCGGGGTGCGCGACTATATCCACGTGGTGGATCTCGCCATCGGTCACCTCAAAGCGTTGGCCCGCATCAAGAGTGATACCGGCGTCTTCACCTATAACCTTGGCACCGGTCAGGGCTATTCCGTGCTGGAGATGGTCAAGGCGTTCGAGGCAGCCAGTGGCCGTGCCATTCCCTACCAGATCAAGCCCCGTCGCCCCGGCGACATTGCCGAGTGCTGGGCTGAACCGGCCCTGGCCCGTGACGAGCTGGGCTGGCAGGCTGAGCGGGGTCTGGAGCAGATGATGGTGGATACCTGGCGCTGGCAAAGCCAGAACCCGAACGGTTATGGCCCTGCTGCGAAGCCGTGATCAAGGGTCATGCGCTGCTCAGGAACCTCATTTATTCATATAAACTCGGGTCCCTGCGCTGCTCTTCGCCTTGCTGACAGCTTCTCGCGACGGCCCATCAGACCTGATGGTTTGCAGCATGAATAGCAAAACGCCCCGGCATGCCGGGGCGTTTTTTCATGCACAACGCGCGGGTTACTGAATGCTCTTGCCGGCGCGGACATCCTTGATGATGGCCTTGAGGCTGGCCAGATCCCGCGGTGCGCCGCGCAGGATCTGATCGCCGATGATGAAGGCCGGGGTGCCGGAAATAGCCATGGCTTCGGCCAGCGCCCGGTTGGTACCCAGATTCTGATCGATGCTGCCGTCCTTGATCTTCGCCTCGACCTTGCTCCAGTCCACGCCGGCGGCTCTGGCGATGTCTTTCACCTGGGCTTCGTCGGAGAGGGGCCCCTGATGGGCGTACAGCTTGTCGTGGAAGGTCTGGTATTTGTCGGGCTGGCCGAGCTTCACCGCCAGCGCCGCGCGGGCGGCGTAGTAGGAGGTTTCGCTCAGGATGGGGAACTGCTTGTAGATGTAGCGGATCTCCTTGTCCTCAGAGAGCAGTTGCTGAATGAGAGGATGAGCGCGCTTGCAGTAGCCGCAGTTGTAGTCGAAGAACTCCACCACCGTCAGGCTGCCCTTGGGATTGCCGCTCTCGGGATCCTGGTTGGCGAAGAGCTGCTTGGCATGGGCTTCTATCAGCGTCTTGTCGTTCTCGGCCTGCTGGCTCTCCTGCTTGGCACGCAGGGCGTTGGACATCTCGACCAGGATCTCCGGATTCTTGACCAGATAGTCGCGCACGATCTGCTCGACATCGCTCTTGGTCAGCTCGCTCGCCTGCACGGGCGCCGCAAGCAGGGTCGCGCCGGTCAGGGCGGCGAACAGGGCATGTTTGATTCTCATAAGTCCATCTTGCTGGGGATGTGGTAGTGGCCCCTATAGTGGGTGAGTCTGTTTTCAAGTCAAGCCATACGCTTGAAAAAGCACGGTTTGTAGCGGTTTTGCCGGTTTTGTGCGCCAGATAGCCCAATAAATGGGCAAACAAACGGAGTGGGGATTTACAAGGGCTGGGGGCATGGGTAATATGCGTCGCACTGCTGCGGAGGGGTGGCAGAGCGGCTGAATGCACCGGTCTTGAAAACCGGCGATGGGCGACCATCCGTGGGTTCAAATCCCACCTCCTCCGCCATATATATAGCCCAACTGATTGATTCGGTTGGGCTTTTTTGTATCTGAGATTTTTGGTATGCCAGTGAGTATGCCATTAGGTGTTGGCTGTCCTGCTCCTCGATAGCATTTCTTTGGACAGGTCATCGTCGTTACTCCTTTCAGTTTAACCAAAGCAAGAGAGGGCCAATGGCCCTCTCTTGCTATCTATTGTGTTGGTCAGTGCAAACAGCACTGCTTGTACTTCTAGCCGCAGCCAAAGGGACACGGCTCGTTGCGGCCAATCTTGATGGGTACCACCACTGGTGTTCGCTACGTTGTGCCAGAAAGTGGGCATGAA
>NZ_PQLN01000077.1:0-20529 GCF_002919855.1 Aeromonas sp. ASNIH8
ATATCGCCAACACCCGCCGCGATTACCTTCACAAGGTCACAACGACTATCAGCAAAAACCACGCGATGATCGTCATTGAGGATTTGAAGGTTGCCAGCATGTCAAAATCAGCAGCGGGCACGACCAGTCAGCCGGGGCGCAACGTCCGGGCAAAATCAGGGCTGAATCGTTCGATATTAGATCAGGGCTGGTTTGAGCTGCGCCGCCAGCTCGAATACAAGCAGGCATGGCGAGGTGGTCAGGTGTTGGCGATAAACCCGGCCTACACCAGCCAGCAGTGCGCCTGTTGTGGGCATACTGCGAAGGATAACCGCCAGACGCAAAGCCAGTTTAAATGCGCTGCGTGTGGTTATGAGGCGAACGCCGATGTGAATGGCGCTCGCAATATTTTAGCGGCGGGACACGCCGTTTTAGCCTGTGGAGGCGCGGTGCAATCAGGCCGCCCGATGAAGCAGGAACCCGGTACTGCGCGAGCAGCTATCACCCAGTAATGGGGATCCCCCTCCTGTGACGCGAAGCGCTAAGGTGGGGGAGGATGTCAAGATCCGCATTGCCAAGCGTCTGCGCCTTGGGGGACGTGATCTTGGTCTGCTGCTAATCAACGTTCAGGCTGCCCGTATGCTCAAGGAGTTTGCCGACAACCGCGGCAAGGCAGCCGATCACATCATGCTGTTCAACCAGGACGGATACTGGCTGCGCAGCCCGGACCCATCCCGGGAGTGGGGCTTCATGCTCGAGCGCCCGGATCTGACTCTGAAGCAGACTTCTCCCCAGGCCTGGCAGGCGTTCTGGGACGCATCAAACGGCCAGATGGAGTCTGCCGACGGACTCTGGAGCTGGACCACCCTGTACCCGGCACAGAATCATGATCAGCTGATCTGGAAAGCCGCGTCCCTGGTGCCGCACAGCGAGCTGCAGGCCATTCGCACTCATATCTGGGGGATCATCTTGGCCGCCAGCGCCGTGCTGCTGCTGTTGTTTGGTGCCGGTGTGGCTGCACTGGTGCGCAGCAGGCACAAGGAGCAACTGGCCCAGCAGGAAGCGGCCAGGTTGGCACAGGTCAAAGGTGATTTCATCGCCAACATGAGCCACGAGATCCGCACCCCCATGAACGCCATCATGGGGCTGACCTACCTGCTCGAACAGGGAGGGCTCGAGGATGGTCAGCATGCCCTGGTGCGCAAAATCCACCAGGCCGGGCAGGCGCTGCTCGGGATCATCAACGACATCCTCGATTTCTCCAAGATTGAGTCGGGTCGGCTCAAGCTTGAGCGGGTGCCATTCAGTCTCGAAGAGGTGCTCGATCACGTGGCGGCCATCATGTCCACCTGCGTTGGCCAGAAGCACCTCAAACTGGTGGTGAGCAGTGCCCCCGAGCCGGTTTCCCATCTGATTGGGGACGCCCTGCGCCTCGAGCAGGTGCTGCTCAACCTGACCGGCAATGCCATCAAGTTTACCGAACGCGGCGAGGTGGAGGTCAAGGTTGTGCTGGAATCAGAGCAAGACGGCATGGCCACCTTGCTGTTTCGGGTGCGCGACACCGGGATCGGCATTCCCCCCGAGCAGCAGGCCAACATTTTCAATGCATTCTCCCAGGCAGACTCCTCCACCAGTCGCCGCTTCGGGGGCACCGGGCTTGGTCTGACCATCAGTCGCCGCCTGGTGAATCTGATGGGGGGGACATCGGCGTCACCAGCGAGCTTGGCAAGGGGAGCGAATTCTGGTTCCGCGTCCGGCTGGAGCAGGGGGAGCGGCCCGAGGCCTTGAACGAGCGCCTGCAGCACATCTCGCTGCTCATCGCCGACGACAATCAGGTGACCCGCGACGCCCTGTCGATGACGGTGGGTTCCCTCGGATGGCAGTCGCGGGTGGTGGAGTCCGGTGAGCAGGCGCTGCACCATCTGCTGCGCCAGGGGGAGCGTTTTGACGTGATCCTGCTCGACTGGATCATGCCGGGCATGGACGGGCTCGAGACCTGCCTGGCCATTCGCCGCGCCTTCGAGCAGCAGGAGCGTTCACCCATCATCATCATGGCGACCGCCTATTCCCAGGATGAACTGATGCACCGCCCCGGCTCGGATCAGGTGGATCTGGTGCTGCACAAACCGGTCACCGGCTCCAGTCTCTACAACGCGGTGGCACGTCTCATCCACGAGAAGCGCGAGCATGTGGAGCCCCTTGAGAGTGGCCAGCGCCGTCTGCGCCTGCCGGGCGTGCACATACTGCTGGTGGATGACAGCGACATCAACCTGGAGGTGGCGACCCGCTTGTTGCAACGGGAGGGGGCCGAGGTGATCACCGCCATCGATGGGGAGCGAGCCCTGGCCTGCCTGGCAGATCCGGCACGGCGCATCGATCTGGTACTCATGGATGTGCAGATGCCAGTGATGGATGGCTACGAGGCGACCCGTCGCCTGCGTCTGCTGCCGGGGCGGGAGGAGACTCCCGTGCTGGCACTCACCGCAGGGGTATTCAAGGATCAGCGGGAGGCGGCGCTGGCCTCTGGCATGAACGACTTCATCGCCAAGCCGCTCGATGTGGAGCAGCTTATCGCGACCTTGCTGCGTTATCTGCCGGACTGTGTCCTGCCGCTCACAGTGAGCGACGAGCCACTCCCCCATGAGCCGGTGGCCGGCATCGATATCGATACCGGACTGCGCAACTGGGGTGAAGCCTCGGTCTATCTTAAATACCTGCGGCGTTTTCGCGATGACTACATGACGGTTGGTACCGTGTTGCCGGACTATATCGCCCAGCACGAGACCGATGCGGCCGCGAGCCTGACCCACAAGCTCAAGGGGGGGGCGGGGAGCCTGTCACTCACCGATGTGGCGCGTATCAGTGCCGAGTTGAACGAGGCCATCGAGCAGGGTGGCGACACCAGCCAGCTTATCGCACCCTTCCTCGAGGCCCTGGAGCGTGCACAACACTCCATCGATACCTATGCCGGGCGCGGTCAGTTCCCCGCTGGCCCAGGGGGAAGCGCGGGAGGTCTGCCTGCACGCCCTGCATCAGGCCCTGGTGAGCGAGGATCTGGATCTGATTGAGCCGGCGCTGAGCCAGGCAAGGAGTCACCTTCCTTGTGAACTAGTGAGCGAGATAAGCGCAGCCCTGGAGCTGTTCGATATCCCGTTCGCCACCCGCAAGCTGGAGGATTATCTGGAGGATCGGGAGGAACCTGCGCCATGAGTCGACCGCGCGTGCTGATCATCGACGACGAGCCGAGCAACCTCGGGTTGCTGCGGCAAATCCTCAAGGAGGAATACAACCTCTTCTTTGCCAAAGGGGGAGAGGAGGGGTTGGCCGCCGTGGGGCGTCACGAACCGGCACTTATCATGCTGGACGTGCGCATGCCCGACATGGATGGTTACGAAGTGTGCCGCCGGCTCAAGGCCGATCCGGCTCACGCCGGGATCCCGGTGCTCTTTATCACCGCGAGCGACAACGCAGACAGCGAGAGCCAGGGGTTCGAGGCGGGCGGAGTGGATTATATCTACAAGCCGGTCTGTCCGAGCACGGTGCGTGCCCGGGTGCGCAATCATCTCTCCCTGGTGCGCCTCGATCAGCTCGAGTGCAGCTATCGCACCGCCATCGTCATGCTGAGCGAGGCGGGCCACTACAACGACACCGACACCGGGGTGCATATCTGGCGCATGGCCGCTTACGCCCGGGCCCTGGCTGATGCGGCGGGCTGGAGCCCGGAGCAGTCGGATCTGCTGGGGCTGGCAGCCCCCATGCACGACATGGGCAAGATTGGTATCCCTGACCACATCCTCAAGAAGCCCGGTCCCCTCACCGAGGAGGAGTGGATCATCATGCGAAGTCACCCGCGCATCGGTTACGAGATCCTGAGGCGATCCGATGCCCCCCATCTTTCGCATGGCGGCGGAGATTGCCCTGCACCACCACGAGAAATGGGACGGCTCCGGCTATCCCGCCGGCGAGACCGGCGAGGGGATCCCCGAGGCGTCGCGGATCGTGGCCATCGCCGACGTCTTTGACGCCCTGAGCGTACGTCGCCCCTACAAAGAGCCCTGGCCCCTGGACCGGGTGCTGGCCACCATGCGCGATGGCTCCGGCCAGCACTTCGATCCCCGGCTGCTCTCCCGTTTTCTCGAGATCATGCCGGAGATCTTGCGCCTCAAGGCGCAATGGGATGCCCGCGAGGAGCGGGGGGATTACCAGATGGGCTGTGTCAGATAGGGATTGCTGGCCCGTTCGTGACCAAAGGTGGAGCTCGGGCCATGGCCCGGAATAAAGACGATCTCATCCCCGAGCGGCAGCAGGGTCTCGGTGATCGACTTGATCAGCGCCCCGTGATCCCCGCGCGGGAAATCGGTGCGGCCTATGCTGCCGGCAAAGAGCACATCTCCCACCCAGGCGAGGCGTTCTGCCTGGCAGAGCAGCACGATGTGGCCCGGAGTGTGGCCCGGGCAGAAATAGACATCCAGCTCGCACCGGCCCAGCTGCACCTTGTCACCCAGTGCAAGCCAGCGATCGGGGGTGAAGGCTGGTGTGTGGGAGAAGCCGAACATCTGACTCTGCTGGGGCAGCATGTCGAGCCAGAAGGCATCCTCCTTGTGGGGGCCGGTAATGGCGACACCGGTTCTCTCGCGCAGCTCGGCGGCGGCGCCCACATGATCCAGATGGCCGTGGGTCAGCAGGATATGGGTGAGGGTCAGCCCCCGTTTGGCTATGGCGGCCAGCAGCTTGTCCGCCTCGCCGCCGGGATCGACGAGGGCAGCCTGGCGGGTCTCGTCACACCAGATAAGAGAACAATTCTGGGCGAACTGGGTGACCGGGATCACCTCGAACTTCAACATGTGGGACTCTCCTGAGGGGTCTGAAGGGGGGAGCGTTTGGCGAAGAAGGCGAGGCAGGCCTCCTTGGCACCACGAAACAGGATCCGCTCGCGCTTGTTGTCCAGCTGATAGCGGTACATGGGGTCATAGTAGCGAGTCAGCAGCAGTCTGATCCAGACCAGATGGGCGCGGGTGTCCCCGCTCTGGGCCTGTTCCCTGAGGGCGGCCTGCAACAGCCCATCGAGTTCGCGATAATCCTTGTCACCGAGTCGGCGCTTGAGCCTGGCCATGGCGTCGGTGAGGTAGCCGGCAAACAGCGGCCAGCCTGCATCTGGCCCATGGAACTCCAGATAGCGCAGCCAGAGATCCTGCACGTAATCGGTGCGGATCTGCTCGGCCCGTGCCTCCTGCGGCACCTCCACCACCACCAGGGGAGCCCGGCACATGGCCTCATAAAGGTTGAGTGGCAGGGCGCAGCGACCGATGAGACGGCTCTCGTCTTCCAGTACAAACTGTGACTCTCCCCGGTTGCGACGCTGAAGCAGCTCGATGGCAAGCCGATTTTCGAAGTCGATGTTGCCGGGTTGCCCACCCGGCAGTTGGCCAAACGACGACCCCCTGTGACGGGCGTGCCCTTCCAGATCCACCGCCTGGGTGATGTGCGCCAGCATGTGGGTCTTGCCGGAGCCGGTCATGCCGGTCAGCACGGTCCAGTCGCACTCTGCACTGGCCTTCGCCTGGGTGTCGATGAGAAAGTGGCGCAGCGCCTTGTAGCCGCCCGCGACCCGGGGGCGGGTGATGCCGGCCTCGGCCAGCCACTGCTGCACTGTCTGGGAGCGCAGGCCGCCGCGAAAACAGTAGAGCAGGGCGTCGGGTTGCTGGCGCAACCTGGCCAGCCAGCCTTCCATGCGCGCGTCGCGCACCGCGCCTCCCACCAGTTGATGGCCCAGGGCGATGGCTGCGGCCTGACCCTCCTGCTTGTAACAGGTACCGACCCGGGCACGCTCCTCGTCCGTCATCAGCGGCAGGCTGACGGCGGTGGGAAAGGCCCCTTCCTTGAACTCGACGGGGGCGCGCAGATCGATGAGTGGAACCTCATCCAGAAAGATCCGGGCGTAATCCGTGGCCAGTGGCAGGGTACTCATTGGACAACCTCGATGAACTGGTTGCCGGTGCGGGCCTGCAACTGGCCGATGGGAGAGAGGGTCAGCCCTGCCTGTGCGGCAATGGCAAGGAGCTCGGCTTCACTTTCTTTACCGACGGCTACCAGCAGGCCGCCGCTGGTCTGCGGGTCGCACAGGATGCTGCGGGTGCGATCATCCATGGCGCCCAGCTTGTCACCATAGGAGTCGAAGTTGCGCAGGGTACCGCCTGGTACGCAGCCCTCACTCAGGTAGTAATCCACCTCGTCCAGCAGCGGCAGCGCCTTGAAGTCCAGACGGGCACTGACGCCGGAACCTTCGCACATCTCCAGCAGGTGGCCTGCCAGTCCAAAACCGGTCACGTCGGTCATGGCGTGCACGCCGGGTAAGGCGGCGAAGCGCTGGCCAATCTTGTTGAGGGTACACATGGCATCCGGGGCCAGTTGCTCATGCTCGGGCTTGAGCTTGCCCTTCTTCTGGGCGGTGGTGAGGATGCCGATGCCAAGGGGTTTGGTAAGATAGAGCACATCACCCACCTGGGCGGTGTCATTCTGCTTGATGGCGTCGAGTGGCACGATACCGGTCACTGCGAGGCCGAAGATGGGCTCGGGGGCGTCGATGCTGTGACCGCCTGCCAGAGAAATGCCCGCCTCGTGACACACCTGGCGACCCCCGTCGATCACCTGCTGGGCCACTTCAGGTGCGAGTATGTTGACGGGCCAGCCGAGGATGGCTATGGCGACGATGGGTTTGCCGCCCATGGCGTAGATGTCGCTGATGGCGTTGGTGGCGGCGATGCGACCGAAGGTGAAGGGATCGTCGACGATGGGCATGAAGAAGTCGGTGGTAGAGACGATGCCCTGGCCGTTGCCGATGTCGACCACGGCGGCATCATCCTTGCTGCTGTTGCCGACCACCAGGGTGGGGTCGTCAAAGCCCGGGATCTGGCTCTTCAAGATGGTGTCGAGCACCTTGGGGGAGATTTTGCAGCCACAGCCAGCGCCGTGGCTGTATTGGGTCAGACGAATGGAAGACATGCTTTCCCCTTGTGTGGGCAGACTTGTGTGTGCCAATAACTGCTGCGGCGCCGTCAAATGTGCGCGCAAAAATAGGGTGGCCCTGGCGGCCTGTGAACACAGTGATGTCAGGCTGCCAGGCAGGGCGGGAGGAGGGCAAGGATGCGCCGGCGAAGCCCCGCCGAGGACCACAGGACGGGCCATTATGCCACAGACGGCCCTCTTGATTCGAACTGTAATTCACACAAAGCGCAGGGGATTGTCGGGTTCAAAAAGAGCCGTACTCTTCGCCTTGCTCAGGCTAGTCCCACTTTGAGCCGCCCCGACGGCGTGCCGGTCTTGCATCGGGGCAGCATGTGGCGACGGAAACTAGCCAGCTTGCTCCATCACTGGTTGGGGAGCCTTGCCTAGCCGGTGCAGTCGCCGTTGCAGCGGCCGCTCCAGCAGGGTGTAGCTCAGCGCCGAGAGCCCGATCAGCACGGCGAGCATCAACAGGGTGGCCAGCACCCCCAGCAAGGGGTTGGTCTGGGCGTACCACCACGCGGTGAGCCCCGGCGCCAGAGAGTGGACAAGCTCGCAGCCGGTGAGCAACACCAGGGCGTGGAGCAGGTAGATGGAGTAGGAGAGATCCCCCAGCCAGTTGGTGAAGCGGTTGTCCAGGAGGCGCAGCAGCGGGCTCTGGCGATCGCCCTGGCAGGCGGCAATCCAGATCAGCAACACGTAGGCGCTGATCAGCAGCAGGGTCAGCTGCGGCGTCATGGTGAACTGCATCAGCGCGAAGGGGAGCAAAAAGGCGAGCAGCAGCGGCAGATCCCGCTGCATCATGGGCCACTGGCGGGCAGCCTTCACCTTGGGCAGCAGCCAGAGGCCGAGCACGAATTCACTCACCCCGCGCCCGATGGCCAGCGCTCCGCTGGTGACATCCAGGGTACCCCGGCTGTGCACGATAAAGGCCAGCACCGTCAGGGCCAGCAAAGGGGCGAGGTTGCTCCAGCGGCTGCGGGTGACGGCGAGGGAAATGAGCAGTGGAAACAGCAGATAGCTAATCCACTCCACGCTGAGCGACCAGGCGGCGAAGTTCCAGGTCAATCCGTGATCGGTCACCACCTGCAGCAGCAACAGGCTGCTTGGCAGCGCCTCGGCCGGGGTAAAGGGTGAGCCGAACGGAGGCATTCCTTCCCACTCCCACATCTTGAACAGGGGACCGGCGTAGAAGCCAATCCCGTGGTGGGCCTTGTAGAGCTCCCAGCCTACCAGCAGCAGCAGGGTCACTAGGTAGAGGGGATACACCCGGGTGAGCCGCAGCCAGAGGAAGCGACCATAACTCACGGTGTGGGGCGAGCGGGTGAAAGCCTCCCCGTAGACGTGGGCCAGCACCAGCCCGCTCAAAATAAAGAAGAGATCGACCCAGAGGTAGCCGTTCTCGATGAGTTGGGTGTGGCCGGCGATCGACTCCATCCACTGGGGAAAGAGCAGCAAGCGGGCGTGGAACAGCACCACCATCAGGGCAGCGATGTCCCGCAGCGGCGTCAACAGCGGCAATGATTGATTCATGACGGGATCCTTGATGATGTTCAGCTTGGCCTGACATCAATTTTTGTTGTGGTGCCGCTCATCAACCCTGATGAGTCGGCTGCCCCGGCTTGGCGGCCACAGGCGGGATCACCCTACCTAAAAGAGAGTCATACGAGTGTGATTGCCGTCATGAATGGGCGTTTATCATCCTAAAACCAGCATGGGATAGGGACGCATCGAAAATAGAGAGGGGATCTAGACTAGGGAAGTCATCCCTCTGAGCGTCAGGAACATCCCCATGAAACTCTATGCCCACCCCTTTTCTTCCTACAGCCAGAAAGTGCTGATCGCTCTCTACGAGAATACCACCCTGTTCGAGTACCGGAATCTCGAAGAGCCGGAGGCGAGCGCCGAACTTGCCGCCCTCTGGCCACTCAAGCGCTTCCCGATGTTGCTGGATGATGGTCGCTGCATCCTCGAGAGCAGCACCATCGTCGCCCATCTGCAGGCGCACCATCCGGGCCCCGTCAGCCTGATCCCGCCTGGCGATGCGGGTCTGGAGGTGCATATGCTGGATCGCGTCTTCGACAACTATGTGATGACGCCGATGCAAAAAGTGGTGCTGGATGCAATGCGCCCGGCCGCTGATCGCGACCGCTATGGCGTAGTGGAGGCCCGCGAGCTGCTCAATCAGATCTACCCCTGGCTTGATCAGCGACTGGAAGGACGCCACTGGATTGCCGGCGCAGACTTTACGCTGGCCGATTGCGCCGCAGCCCCCTCGCTCTTCTACGCCGACTGGGCCCACGAGATCCCGGCTGGCTATGGCCGTCTGCGTGCCTATCGCGCCCGTCTGCTCAATCATCCCTCCATCGTGCGGGTGGTGGAGGAGGCGAGGCCATTTCGACACTACTTCCCGCTGGGCGCGCCGGCGCGTGATTGAGCGGGATGACTTGTGGTGGGCGAGTATTGTCGTCCCAGGCAATGTGCGAGGCGGACAGGGGCATGGCGTGATCCATTGCAGGGGAAAACAGCAATATTCATTCAAATGAGTGGGTATGCGTTTATGGCTGATATTTCCCCGAGGATTTTTGAATGTTGATGCGTAATATTTCATGCTTTTGCATAAAAAAATGCCGGGCATGTCTCTGCTGGTGGGTTGTGTAGTGAAAGAGAGATGAGAATCGGGTTAACGATGCGGCAACCTTTGATTGAAGATGGCAGTCGTCAGTCGAAGAGGAGGGATGGGGGCCGCAATCGCTGTTGGTGGCAAAGTCGGGGGGAGGTTGTCTCTTTGGCGCTGCATAAAAAAAGCCCGCTACGATCGCGGGCTTTTTGATGACTAGCAGAACCCAGTCCTGGCCCGGATCTGGAACCGGGGACAAGGGGGGCAGCGCTGGTCTGCTCGGCTTAGCGGGCGCGCACCACCAGCCCCTTGAGGTAGAAGCCTTCCGGATAGGCGGTACCGATGGGGTGATCAGATGCCTGGGAGAGCAGCTCCAGGATCTGGGCATCGCGACCGGCATCGAGGGCCGCATCGGCCACTATCTTCTGGAACAGGCTCTGCTCCATCAGGCCGGAGCAGGAGTAGGTCAAGAGCACGCCACCCGGCGCCAGCAGTTGGAACGCCAGCATGTTGATGTCCTTGTAGCCGCGGCAGGCGCCCAGCAGCTGGGCCTTGCTCTCGGCAAACTTGGGTGGGTCCAGCACGATGACATCGAACTTCTCGCCCTTCTCGCGATATTCGCGCAAGAGCTTGAAGACGTCGTGACGCACGAACTGGGTGTTGCTGGTATCGAGACCGTTCAGTTCGGCGTTCTGGCGGGCGATGTCCAGCGCATTCTGGGAGAGATCGACGTTGACTACCTCCTTGGCACCGCCCTGGAGGGCATAGACCCCGAAACCGCCGGTGTAGCAGAAGCAGTTGAGCACCCGCTTGCCTTCAGTGTATTTCGCTGCGGCAAGGCGGTTATCCCGCTGATCCAGATAGAAACCCGTCTTGTGACCGTTGCGAATATCGACCAGGATCTTGACGCCGCCGTTCTCCTCGATCACCACGGGGTCGGTCGGGGTCTCGCCATGAATGACGCCGGTGCGCTCCTTCAGCCCTTCCTTCTTGCGCACGGCCACGTCGGAGCGCTCATAGATGCTGCACTCGGGGTAGAGGGTACGCAGGGCTTGCGTTATCAGCTCACGCTGGAACTCGGCACCGGCGGAGAGGATCTGGCACACCAGGAAGTCGGCGTAGCGGTCGATGGTGAGGCCCGGCAGACCGTCGGATTCGGCGGCGCAGAGGCGATAGCCGGTGAGGCCCTGACGCTTGATGAGCCCGTCACGGGACTCCTGGGCGTATTTGAGGCGACGGATGAAGAAGTCGAGATCGACGCTCTCATCCTTGTCGAAGGTCCAGACCCGGGCACGGATCTGGGAGCTGCCGGACCAGGCACCACGGGCGAGCCATTTGCCGTCATGGGTGAAGATCTCGACGGTATCGCCGTCAACGGGGTTGCCCTGCACCCGCTCAATGCCCTTGGAGAAGATCCAGGGGTGGCGACGCAGCAGGGATTTTTCGCGGCCTTTGACGAGATAGATGGAAGCGCTCATGGGTAGTTGCCGATGGTAGAAAAGAAGGGGGCATATAGTAGGGGCTGTGAGGGTAGGCACGCAAGCCGCGTCTACCGGGATCCGTGCATCCACACGCGGTCAGGGTCGGACGGGCTGTTTAGCACGTCCCCAGCGCCTGGCCCAGACATGGCAGGCCATCTGGAGGATGGCCTGCCGGAGGGGGTCAGATCCGCAGGCCGGTGAGCGCCTGACCGAGTTCATTGGCGGTTCCCTTGAGGCCGGTGGTGCCGGCGACCGCCGCGCTGGCGGACTCCTCCACCCGGCTCGCCTCGTGGCGCACCTTGTCGAGGTTGCGAGTGATCTCCTCTGCCACCGAACTCTGCTCTTCGCTGGAGGTGGCGATCTGGGTGCTCATCTCCAGGACCGCATCGCTGTGGTTGCTGAGCCGCTCGATGTCCATGCCCACCTCGGTGATGAGCTGCTGGCTGTCGGCCGCGCGCCCCACCGTCTTCTCCATGATGTCGTTGAGCGCCCCGGTCCCGGCCTGGAGCTCCTCGATCATCTGCTGGATCTCTACCGTGGCCTGTTGGGTGCGGCTGGCGAGGGTGCGCACCTCGTCGGCCACCACCGCAAAGCCGCGTCCCTGTTCACCAGCCCGGGCGGCCTCGATGGCGGCGTTGAGGGCCAGCAGGTTGGTTTGCTGGGAGATGGCGTTGATGACGTTGACCACTTCGTTGATGCGATTGGCGTTGTGAGTCAACCGTTCGACCGCGCCCGAGGCATTGCCAATCTCGTCCGCCAGGGTGCGGATGGCGGTGATGGTGCGTGCCACCCGCTGTGCCCCGTGAGTCGCCTCGTCGCTGGACTGGCGGGTTTGCAGCAGGGTGTCATTGGCGTTGCGGGCCACTTCCCGGATGGCGGCGGACATCTGCTCCATGGCGGCGGCCAGGGAGTCCATGTGCTGTCGCTGGGCGCGGGCAAGCTGCTCGCCGTCGCTGGCATGCTCGCGAAATTCGTCGGCGGCCAGGGTAAGGGCATCGGCGGACTCTTCCACCAGTTGCACTATCTTGTGCTGGCGGTCGGTGAAGGTGTCGATACTGCCCGCCAGAATGGAGAACTCGTCCCGCACCGGAAAGAAGTTGAGCCGGAAGGTGAGATCGCCGTTCGCCACCGTCTGCAATGCCTTGTTGGTGGAGTAGAGGGCCCCCGAGACGAAGGTCATCAGATAGTGGGTGATGAGGGCCAGCAGGGCGGCCAGCACCGCGATGATGGTGAGCGTGGTGCCCTGACCATCCCAGAGGGCGTAGTGACTCGTATCCAGGGTACCGGAGACGACGCCCGCCTGACCTGCGCTGGCGCCATAGCGATAGATGTCTCCCTGCTGGCTAAGGCCGGTGGCGGCGCCAGGCGTGAGTACGAGATCCGCGGGCAGGGTAAGGGTCGGCTGCTGGCTCACCAGCTGGGCCGTGGTCTCGACCCGCCCTTTGAGCTGATCCACTCTGAGCTGCATCGCCTGATCATGGCCGTCGGCCAGCAGATACCAGGTGAGGAAGGCGATGAACACCAGGGGGCACCAGAAGGTGATGAGAAATTTCTCGCTGATCGTGAGGTGAATGAGATAACGGTCAACCCACCGAAACTTTACTTCTTTCATAATGGTATTGCGTCCTGCAAGGGGAAGAGAGTGTCGCGCTCATTATCGCCCCGGGGAAAAATTACTTAAGGGAAAGGTGTGATAAATGGGAGAGCAATCGTTTGTCGTGCGGGTGTGGGGTCAGGTTCAGGGAGTGGGGTTTCGCTACTTCACCCGGGAGCGGGCGCTGCAACTGGGGCTGCGGGGGCATGCCTACAACCTGGAAGATGGCTCGGTGGAAATCCTGATTGCCGGTCCCGAACAGAAGGTACAGATGATGCTGGGCTGGCTTGAGCACGGGCCCCGAACCGCCACCGTCACCCGAATGGAGTGCACCCAGGCGTTGCCACCCACCGGAACCGGTTTTCATACCAACTAGCCGGGAGGGTTCATGGGGGAGAGCTGGATTGCGCAGGCCAACCGGCTCGTTGGGCAATATCGGGGGGCGACCCTGGCACTGCGCGAGCACAAGGGGATGGAAGAGGTGCATGCCTACCGGATAGCGGCCCGCCGCCTGCTGGCGCTGCTCGCCCTGTGGCGACCCCTCATTCATGAGCCCGAGCTGGAGCGGCGATTGACCCGTGCTGTCGGCACGCTCTCCGCCCTGCGCGATGCCCAGGTCTATGCGCAGCATCATGGTGGCTCGCTTCGGCAGAACCGCTTGCCACGGGTCCCCCTGTTGACCGGCCCGTTGGCTGGCCCGACTGGAAGAGGTACCCGTCGGTGTCGATCTCTTGCCGCTGTTTCAGCTGCATCTGGCGCTGTCACTGTCGGATGCACTGGCTAAGACCTCCTCCCTTCCTGTGGGCATCAGGGCGAGACTTCGGTGCTGGCACCGGCTGCGTCTGGTGCTGAAACAGGCGCGCTACGGGATGGAGCTGCTGACGGCTCAGGGGGGAGGGGATCCGGCCTGGTTGTCCATGCTGGTGAGCTGGCAGGAGCGTCTTGGGCAATTGCAGGACAGACGCCAATGGCTCAGACGCCTTCGGGGCGAAACGGGGCGAGGTCAGCAACGGCGAGCCCTGAAAACAGAGATCCGCTGCCAACTACTGCAACTGGATTGCCATCAGGTGGAGCTGGTCGGCCTTCGCATGGCATTGCAGCAGAGCGGGCAGTAAGCACCCCACAAGATAAAAAAGAGAGGCCATTGGCCTCTCTTTTCATTGGGACTGTCCGGGAAGGGGCGTATTACTTCACGCGCATGCCCGGCTGGGCACCTTCCTGGGGCTCGAGGATCCAGAGATCCTTGCCACCCGGACCTGCCGCCAGCACCATGCCTTCGGACATGCCAAAGCGCATCTTGCGCGGGGCCAGGTTGGCCACCATCACGGTCAGCTTGCCTTCCAGATCTTCCGGGTTGTAGGCGGACTTGATACCGGCAAAGACCTGACGGGTTTCGCCGCCGATATCCAGTTGCAACTTCAGCAGCTTCTCGGCTTCCGGCACCGCTTCGGCTTTCTTGATCAGCGCCACCCGCAGGTCAATCTTGGCAAAGTCGTCGTAGGTGATGGTCTCGCTGATGGGATCGTCCACCAGGGGGCCTGCCGGCTTCTTGCTCTGCTCCTTGGCGAGATCTTCCTTGGACGCTTCCACCATGGCATCCACCTTGGCGGACTCGATGCGGGAGAAGAGCGCCTTGAAGGGAGCGACGCCGTGGTCGACCAGAGGGGCGGCGATGCCGTCCCAGGTCAGGGTTTCGCCAAGGAAGGCTTCGGCGCGCTCGGCCAGCTGCGGCATGACGGGCTTCAAGTAGGCCATCAGCACGCGGAACAGGTTGATGCCGACGGAGCAGACGGCTTGCAGCTCGGCATCCTCCCCTTCCTGCTTGGCGATGACCCAGGGAGCCTTGTCGTCCACATAGCGGTTGGCCTTGTCGGCCAGGGCCATGATCTCGCGGATGGCGCGGCTGAATTCGCGCGCTTCATAGGCTTCGGCGATGCTGGTGCTGGCGCTGGCAAACTCGGCGTAGAGTGCGGGCTCGGCGCAGGTGGCGGCCAGCTTGCCGTCAAAACGCTTGGCGATAAAGCCGGCGTTGCGAGAGGCCAGGTTGACCAGCTTGTTGACCACATCGGCGTTGACGCGGGAGACGAAGTCTTCGAGGTTCAAGTCCAGATCGTCGATGCGGCTGTTGAGCTTGGCTGCGTAGTAGTAACGCAGGCACTCCGGATCCAGGTGCTTGAGATAGGTGGACGCCTTGATGAAGGTGCCCTTGGACTTGGACATCTTGGCGCCGTTGACGGTCACATAGCCGTGCACGTTGACCTTGGTCGGCTTGCGGAAGTTCGCGCCTTCCAGCATGGCCGGCCAGAACAGGCAGTGGAAGTAGGCGATGTCCTTGCCGATGAAGTGATAGAGCTCGGCGTCGGAGTCCGCTTTCCAGTAGCTGTCGAAGTCGATGTCGCCGCGCTTGTTGCACAGGTTCTTGAACGACGCCATGTAGCCGATGGGGGCGTCCAGCCAGACATAGAAGTACTTGCCGGGGGCTCCGGGAATTTCGAAGCCGAAGTAGGGGGCGTCACGGGTGATGTCCCACTGCTGCAGGCCGCTTTCGAACCACTCTTGCATCTTGTTGGCCATCTCTTCCTGGATGGCGCCGGAGCCGCGTACCCAGTCGGCGAGCCAGGCTTCGAACTGGGGCAGGTCGAAGAAGTAGTGCTCGGAGTCCTTCATCACCGGGGTCGCACCGGAGACGGCGGATTTCGGATCAATCAGCTCGGTCGGGCTGTAGGTCGCGCCGCAACTGTCGCAGTTGTCACCGTACTGATCGGGGGACTTGCACTTGGGGCAGGTGCCCTTGACGAAGCGATCCGGCAGGAACATGGATTTTTCCGGATCGAACAGTTGAGAGATGGTGCGGATCTTGATTTTGCCGGACTCTTTGAGACGGCCATAGATCACGCCCGCCAGCTCGCGGTTCTCGTCGCTGTGGGTAGAGTGGTAGTTGTCGAAGCTGATGTTGAAACCGGCAAAATCCCCCTGGTGCTCCTGGGAGACGGCGGCAATCATCTCTTCCGGCGAGATCCCCATCTGCTGAGCCTTGAGCATGATGGGCGTGCCGTGGGCATCGTCGGCACAGACGAAATGCACCTGATGGCCACGCATTCGCTGATAACGAACCCAGATATCGGCCTGTATGTGTTCCAGCATGTGGCCGAGATGGATGGAGCCGTTGGCATAGGGGAGGGCGCAGGTTACCAGCATTCTACGAGGATCAGTTGCCATAATACGTTCTTTATGTGCCTGTTGGGATGATACAGTGCCGTGCATGTTACCCGAATTGGGGGCGGCCTGCCTAGGGTTGTGGCCCCCAGTGCCCTGACTGGCGGCATCACGATGACGTCGGCAAGCCACTGATTTATGTGCGGTAACCGTTCACCTCAGGATAACGACAACATAATGGGGAGTTAATGGTGATTGATTCAGTAAAACAGATCCTGGCCGAATTTAAGCCGGCAGGATGGGGCAAGGATCTGGTCGCGGCCGGTTTTGTGCGTTCCGTCGAGCGGCACGAACAGACCCTGGCCATCACGCTGGTGCTGCCCTTTGCCGGCCAGTCCCTCTTTGAACAGATCAAAGAGGAGTTCGATGCCCGGCTGCGCAGCGTCACCGGCGCGACCCGCATCGACTGGACGGGGGAGATAGACGTGGCCAGCATGCCCCGCGCGCAGCAACTGGCGGCGGTGCAGGGGATCCGCAATATCCTGGTGGTTGCCTCCGGCAAGGGAGGGGTGGGCAAGTCCACTACCGCGGTCAACCTTGCGCTGGCGCTGCAAAAAGAGGGGGCGCGGGTCGCCCTGCTGGATGCGGACATCTATGGCCCCTCCATCCCGACCATGACGGGGACCCTCAAGGAGCGCCCTGTCAGCTTTGATGGCAAGTTGATGGAGCCGGTGATGGCCTGCGGCATCAAGAGCAACAGCATCGGTTATCTGGTGGCCGAGCAGGATGCCACCATCTGGCGCGGTCCCATGGCGAGCAAGGCACTCGGGCAGATCCTGCACGAGACCCGCTGGGGCGAGGTGGACTACCTGGTGGTGGACATGCCCCCGGGCACCGGCGATATCCAGCTGACGCTGGCCCAGCAGGTGCCCACCACGGCGGCGGTGATCGTCACGACGCCCCAGGATGTGGCGCTGGCAGATGCCCGCAAGGGGATTGCCATGTTCAACAAGGTCAATGTGCCTGTGCTTGGCATTGTCGAGAACATGAGTTACCACGTCTGCAGTGCCTGCGGGCATCACGAGCCGTTGTTCGGTACCGGCGGTGGCCAGAAGATGGCGGAGCAGTATCACGTGGCGCTGCTTGGTCAGTTGCCGCTGCATATCGACATTCGCCAGCACATGGATGACGGCTGCCCCACCGTGTTCGGTGCGCCGGATGGCGAGCTGTCACAGACTTACCTGAAACTGGCTCGCCGGGTAGGGGCCGAGCTCTATTTCAGCGCAAAACCGATTGCGACCCCGCTCTACACGGTGGCGCTGGACGAATAATCGGCGTTCGGCCAAGGGGGACGGATTTGGGGTGGGCATGGCCACCCCTTTTTCATATAATGGATCGGTTTAAACAATCCCCAGTGCTCTTCTCTTTAGGTATTTTCAATGTCTGATACTCAACATTCCTGCGTGATCATCGGTATTGCTGGTGCATCCGCGTCCGGCAAGAGTCTTATCGCCCAAACCATCTATGAAGAGCTGGTGGCCGAGCTGGGAGCGGGTCAGATTGGTGTGATCACCGAGGATTGCTACTACCGTGATCAGACCCACCTGACCATGGAAGAGCGGGTCAAGACCAACTATGACCACCCCAATGCCCTGGATCACGATCTGCTGGTGCAGCATCTGACCCAGCTGACGCAAGGGGAGGCGGTCAACATCCCCCAGTATTCCTATACCGAGCACACGCGCATGACCGAGGTCACTACCTTTGCACCGCGCCGTGTCATCATCCTCGAAGGGATACTGCTGTTGACTGACAGCCGCCTGCGCGAACTGATGGACGCCTCCATCTTCATGGATACCCCGCTCGACATCTGTTTGCTGCGCCGTCTGGTGCGCGATGTGCAGGAGCGCGGTCGTACCATGGACTCCGTGCTCAAGCAGTATCAGAAGACTGTGCGTCCCATGTTCATGCAGTTCATCGACCCGTCCAAGCAGTATGCCGACGTGATCGTGCCCCGTGGCGGCAAGAACCGCATCGCCATCGACATGCTCAAGGCGCGTATCCGCCATATGTTGATTGGTTGAGAGAAAACAAGCCGGGTGATGCCCGGCTTTTTTTAATGAATCTTTTGTCAGGAGAGTCGCAGAATGCGTCTTTGTGATACCGATATCGAACGGCACCTGGATGAAGGCAAGATCGTCATCGAGCCGCGGCCCGGTGTTGAGCGGATCAGCGGCGTCAGCGTCGATGTGCTGCTGGGCAACGAGTTTAGGGTGTTTCGCGATCATACCGCGCCTTACATCGACCTTGGCGGTACCAGTGCCGAGATGGCCGATGCCATCGAGCGGGTGATGAGCGAGGAGATCCACGTGCCGGACGGTGAAGCCTTCTATCTGCACCCGGGTCAGCTGGCGCTGGCGGTGACCTATGAATCGGTTACCTTGCCCGCCGATATTGTCGGCTGGCTGGATGGTCGCTCCTCCCTGGCGCGCCTGGGCCTCATGGTGCACGTCACCGCCCACCGCATCGATCCGGGCTGGTCCGGCCGCATCGTGCTGGAGTTTTACAACGGCGGCAAGTTGCCTCTGGCCCTGCGTCCCAAGATGAAGATCGGTGCCCTGAACTTCGAGATGCTGTCAGGTACCGCGGCTCGCCCGTACAACAAACGGGAAAATGCCAAATACAAGAGTCAGCAAGGGGCTGTGGCCAGCCGGATCAACCAGGATTGATCCCCGCACCGTGCGGTTTGTCTATCGAGGAGGGTGCCAAGGCACCCTCTTTTTTATCTGACAAAAGGAAACGGGCGTGCCGAGTGGGTTGAAAAGCGGCCTTTTTCGGGACATTGAGCCATGCTCCGGCTTTGATTGGCGCCTATCCACAGCAATGGAATGGACTTAAATTAATCCTCGACAAGCCCCGTTCCTACAGGCCCTAAGACATTTTCTGACGGAATGCCCTTTTTTTTTTTTGCTGAAATATTTCAACAACGGGTATGGCGCATCGAGCCTTCTGGCATAATCCGCCGCAACTCATAAACAGGTTCGTTTTTATGTTTGAAATGTTTAGTGGTTTGGGTTTGTGGTGGTCAATCGGTTTGGTATTGGCCGTTTTTTTTGTGCTGGCCTATGAATTCATCAACGGCTTTCACGATACCGCCAACGCGGTAGCAACGGTTATCTATACCAAGGCGATGCCGGCTCATATGGCGGTGGTGGCTTCCGGTCTGTTCAATTTCGCCGGTGTCATGCTGGGTGGGTTGGGGGTGGCCTATGCCATCGTTCACCTGCTGCCCATCGATCTGCTGCTTGGCATGGACTCTACCCAGGGTCTGATCATGGTGTTCTCCCTGCTGTTCTCGGCCATCGTCTGGAACCTGGGAACCTGGTACTTCGGCATTCCGGCATCCAGCTCCCACACCCTGATCGGTTCCATCCTGGGGGTAGGCGGCGCCTATGCCCTGATCAGCCATCAACCTCTGAAAGAGGGTATCAACGTCGGCAAAGCCATCGACATCATGCTCTCTCTCATCATCTCTCCCACCGTGGGCTTCATCATTGCCGCCTTGCTGCTGTTCGCCATGAAGCGCGTATGGCTTGGCAGCAAGATCCACAAGACCCCGGAAGAGCGCCTGCTGGTGGACGGCAAGAAGCATCCACCGTTCTGGGCCCGTGTCACACTGATTTGCTCCGCCATGGGGGTGAGCTTCGTACACGGTTCCAACGATGGCCAGAAAGGCATCGGTCTGGTGATGCTGGTGCTGATCTGCATGGCGCCTGCCTATTTTGCGCTGGACATGAACAGCCGCTCCTATGATCTGGACAGAACCCAGGATGCCAACCAGCGCATCATGGAGATCTACCAGCGTAACCAGGATCAGGTCTCCCATCTGGTGAACTTCAGTGTCCCTGCCAAAGCCCAGGAGGAGCTGATGAGCCACTGTGCGGCAGGGGAGGCCCTGCAGGCCATGGCGACCCTCGACAAGCGTCTGGGCCAGGTGCGCACCTACGAGGAGATGAATCTGGTGGATCGCCGCGAAGTGCGTCGCCTGCTGCTGTGCATCGACGACACTGCCCGCAAGGTCTCCAAGTTGCCACTGCCGGCCAAGGAGCTGACCGATCTCGCCAAATGGCGCAAGGATCTGACCGCAACGGCCGAATATGCGCCGACCTGGGTCATCGTGTCCATCGCCCTGGCGCTCGGTTGCGGTACCATGGTGGGCTGGCGTCGTATCGTCTACACGGTAGGGGAGAAGATCGGTTCCTCCGGCATGACCTACAGCCAGGGCATTGCAGCCCAGATCACGGCCGCCGCGTCCATCGGGATTGCGAGTCTGACCGGGATGCCGGTGTCCACCACCCACATTCTCTCCTCTGCGGTAGCGGGGACCATGGTGGCCAACAAGTCCGGCCTGCAGAGCCAGACCATCAAGACCATTCTGCTGGCCTGGGTGCTGACATTGCCGCTCACCATGCTGCTCTCCGGCGGTCTCTTCCTGCTGAACAACCATCTCTTTGGCGGATAAGCGCGACAGTCATTGGAAATGAAACAAGGGCCTTCGGGCCCTTTTTTGTGGTTCATCGCGGCTTTCCGGGGAAGGCCGCCTTGATTTTCAGAAAAAAGTATTCTGAGTCCCTAAATCCATATGCCATACGCTTTATCACTTTGATCTTGTTGTTCACCCCTTCCAGCACACTCGT
>NZ_PQLN01000078.1:0-20178 GCF_002919855.1 Aeromonas sp. ASNIH8
TGGCCAACCGAGCCAGCATGTCGCCAGATGCCTCAACAACATCGTTCAGATCGTTTGCAATAGACATAAAAAATCCGGAACCAGTGATTGGTTCCGGATTGTCCTACAGCAGAAGGATCGGTCAATGGATCCTTAACTGATCAGCATTGCGCCTCTGGCGACCTTTCATCCTGTTAACCGCCCGGGCGATCAGTTCATCCAGCGCTCGCTGCTCTTGCGACGGCGCGGGAGCATGGGCAGGAGGATCCCGAGCAGGATGCCACCCCCCACCATGGCACCACCGCGGATGAACCAGTCCATCTGCATGTCGTGCTCACGGTTGTCATAGCTCTGGGTCAGGGCGTCGTTCTGTTCCTTGAGGCTGCTCATCTCGGCGCTCTGGCTGTCCAGACGGGCTTTGAGGCTGGCGATCTCCTTGCTCTGCTCGGCGATCTTGCCATCCTTCTCGGCGAAGCGTTTCTCGTTGTCGCCATTGAGGTTCAGCAGGCGGGCCTTGGCTTCGTCCAGCTCTTTCTGAACCTGGGGAAGGCGTTCACGCAGGCTGATCTCCCCCTGCAGCTCGCTGTTCTTGATCCAGCCCTCGCGGCCACGACCGTCCACCACCTGGGTGAATCCGGCCTCCTGGTTTACCGCCTTGACCTCCAGCGGCTCACCGGCCTTGACGCTGCCGAGGATCCGGTACTGGGTACCCGGACCGTTGTGGATATAGGTAAAGATGTTGTCTGAAACATAGCGGGTATCGGCCAGTGCCTGTTGGGCACACAAGCAGATCAGGATCCCGAGAAGGGCGCGCATGGTCGATCGATTCTCTTCGTTGGATTAGGTTGCAGGCCGAATGTTAAGCCGCCTGCGGGTCAAAGGACAAGCAAAGAAAAGCGCCATCTCCCCGAGTGAGAGCTGTCTCGCAGCGCCGCCGGTTTGCCACGCGACCATTCCAGACGTCGTACCTACTTCTGTTTCAGCGCCTGCACCTCGGCGCGCAGGGCCTTGAGCTCTTTGAGCAGTTGCGCCTGCTGCTCGCTCTGTTGGCGTCGCCACACCGCGGTGTCGTCGTTGGTCTTGCCGGGATGGACGAACAGGCTGGCCATGAAGCCGCTGAGGGCGCCAAACAACCCCACACCAAAGAGGATCAGCAGGCTGGCGACGAAGCGCCCCTCCTCCGTCTTGGGCACCAGATCCCCGTACCCCACGGTAGAGAGGGTCACCAACGTCCACCAGAAGGCATCGTAAGGAGTCTGGATCTGGCTGCCGGGTTGCCCCGTTTCCAGCCAGTACATGACGCCGGAGCCGACCCCCAGCAACAGGAAGAAGAGGAAGAGAATGCCGGAGAGGGTGGTTTCGTTGCGTTCACGACGGAACATGGCCAGCAAATCCGGTCTGTCCCGGAGCAACTGGTAGACCCGCCACAGCTGGATGAGCCGCGCCCAGCGCAGTTGTTCCACCATGGGCAGGCTGCCGGGCAGATAGAACCAGTTGCTCTTGAAGAAGGCCATCCTGTCGGAGGCACGCGCCCAGCCATAGGCGAAGTGAGCGAGGAAGAAGTAGCAGATCAGACTGTCGACATCATAAAAGAGCTGCAAAGTCTGGGGGCTCAGTTCACCGTGCCCCAGCCAGCGAGCAGCCACCAGGCAAACCGAAATCACGGAGAGAAACCCCATCAGCAGATCCATGGTACGCAAATGAGTTAAGTGATGTCGCATACATTTTCCAACTTTAAGCACGGTGCAAATTAATAAAAAGGAAGATAATGCCGATAGCTATGACGGCAAAGGAATAATGGACGTTGAAAGGAGAAAAATTATGCAGTTGAACCCGCTGGAGAGGCGCATGAGCAACATCCGGCTGGTGCCCAAGGTGGTGCTGCTCATGGTGTTCAGCACCCTGCTGCTGCTGGCCAAACTCTGGTTCGATGCCAGCAACCTGGAAGCGACCCTGCTCAGCGAGGGCATTGATGCCGCCATGGCCAACACCATCGCCGATCGCCTGCTCTGGACCGGGCTGGTGGAGACGGCGCTCATGGGGGTCGTCTTCGTGGTGCTGCTCCTCACCGGCTCCCGCCTCATGGTCAAGCAGGTCCACTACCTGGTGGGGCTGCTGGAGCGTTTCGCCAACAAGGATCTCAGCCACAGCGTGCTGCTCAAGTCCCGGGACGAGTTCGGCGACATCGCCAAGGCGGTGGCCCACTCCCAGGAGAACCTCAAGGAGGTGTTCGGGACCCAGCGTGCAGCCTGCAAGGAGCTCAACGACATCGCCTCCCAGGTGACTCTCTGCATGGATGAGGCGAACGAGGCCATCAACGAGGAGTTCACCCAGATTGAGCAGCTTGCCAGCGCCATGAGCCAGATGGTGGGCGCCATCCGCGAGGTGGCCAGCCACGCGGAGCAGGCCTCCCACGCCACCGCCGAAACCAGCCAGCTGGCCGAGGAGGGCAGCCGCTGCGTGGCGGCTACCGTCAACACCATCGACACTCTCTCCGGCAACATCCAGCGCTCCTCCACCGTGGTCAACGAAGTGGAGCACGGGGTCGATCGCATCGGCTCCGTGGTGGACACCATCCGCAGCATCTCCGAGCAGACCAACCTGCTGGCCCTGAACGCCGCCATCGAGGCCGCCCGCGCCGGTGAGGCGGGTCGCGGTTTTGCAGTGGTCGCCTCCGAGGTGCGCGAACTCGCGAACCGTGCCCAGGCGGCCACCGTCGAGATCCAGAAGATGATCGAGCAGCTTCAGGGCAACGCCCGCCAGGCCGTCGGCCTGATGGCCGAGAGCGTGCAGCAGGCGGACAAGGGGGTGGAGCAGGTGACCCAGGCAGGTACCCAGCTCGACACCATAGTGCAACGGGTGCAGGGAGTGGCCGACATGAACCGCCAGATCGCCGCCGCCTCCGAGCAGCAGAGCTCGGTCGCCGAGGAGATGAATGCCAACCTGGAGCAGGTCAAACAGGTGGTGGAAGGCTCCGTCGTGGTGCTGCGGGAGCTGAAAGATGCCTCCGAACTGGTGGAACGCCACAGCCAGACCCTGGACGATCACATTCAGGCCTTCAAGCTGGCCTGACGACACCAGGGCGTTGCTATCAGAGGGCCCCGCAAGGGGCCTTCTGCATTCATGCCATGACAAAGACCCTGGACGATCATATCCAGGCCTTCACGCTGGCCTGACTTTCACGCCGCAATCCAGTTAGACTGGAAGGCCCCGCAAGGGGCCTCTCTTTTTTCATCACGGCAAGGAGCCAGGATGCAGACCACAGAACGTGCGCTTGAGATAAGCGACGACAAGGGGCGCCTCGACGTCCCGCTCATTCACCGTTTCCTCAGTGAAGAGGCCTACTGGTGCCTCGGCATTCCCCTCGCTACCCTGCAGCGGGCCATCAACCACTCCCTGTGCTTCGGAGCCTATCTCGACGGCCAGCAGGTCGCCTTCGCCCGGGTCATCACCGACAAGGCAACCTTCGGTTATCTCGCCGACGTCTTCGTGCTGCCCGAACATCGCGGGCGCGGTCACAGCAAGGCCCTGGTGGCAGCCATCCTCGCCCACCCGGAGCTGCAAGGGCTGCGCCGTCTCTCCCTCGCCACCTCCGATGCCCACGGCCTCTACGCCGGTTTCGGTTTTGTGCCGCCGAGAAGCCCCGGCAGCCTGATGGAAATCTACGACCCCGAGATCTACCGGCGTCCCTGAGCCCGGCCGATCGCCAGATCCGTCGCCAGATCACCTTCCGGGCAGCGGCGCTGTGACGCCAGCGCCCGGGAGTGCTAGATTGGCAGCCGGCATTTCACTCTCCCTGCAGACTCGTCAACCACAAGGATGGCAACCGTGGCCCAGCACTCTCCCTCTTTCTCCGCCTTCTCTCCCTTGTTGCAGGAGCAGGCCCTGCGCCACTGGCAGCGGCTGCTCGACCTGGCACCCGACCATGGCGCCCTGCCGGAGCCCACCCGCCAGACCCTGCTGACCCTGTTCGGCCTCTCCGATTTCGTCGCCGACTCCCTTATCAAGCAGCCCGAGTTGCTGGGACCGCTGCTCGCCTCCGGCGATCTGGATCAGGTCGAACGCTGGCCCGCCTACGAGGACGATCTCGCGGCCCTGCTCGCCGGGGTCACGGATGAAGAGGCGCTCAAGCGCATCCTGCGCCAGTTCAGACGCAGCCGCATGCTGGTGATCGCCTGGCGCGAGCTGCTGGGTCATGCGGCGGTGGAAGAGAGCTTCATCCATCTGACCAAGCTGGCCGATGCCCTCATCTGCGGTGCCCGCGACTGGCTCTACGCCAAGCAGTGCGACGAGCTCGGCACCCCGGTGGATGGCAACGGCGATCCCCAGCCCCTGCTGATCCTCGGCATGGGCAAGCTCGGCGGCGGCGAGCTGAACTTCTCATCGGACATCGACCTCATCTTCACCTTCCCCGAGAACGGCTACACAGTCGGCGGGCGGCGCGAGCTCGCGAACCAGCAGTTCTTCATCAAGCTCGGCCAGCGTCTCATCAACGCCCTGCACCAGAGCACGGTCGACGGCCAGGTGTTCCGGGTCGACATGCGACTGCGCCCCTTCGGCGACGCGGGGCCGCTCGCCATCTCCTTCGCCGCCATGGAGGATTACTACCAGCACCATGGCCGCAACTGGGAGCGCTACGCCATGGTCAAGGCGCGGGTGCTGGGCCCCCAGTGCGAGCACGCCCAGGCGCTCACCGAGCTGCTGCGCCCCTTCGTGTTTCGCCGCTACATCGACTTCGGCGTCATCGACGGCCTGCGCCAGATGAAGGCGATGATCGCCGCCGAGGTGCGCCGCAAGGGGCTGGAGGGCAACATCAAGCTCGGCGCCGGGGGAATTCGCGAGGTGGAGTTCATCGCCCAGGCGCTGCAGCTCATTCGCGGCGGCCGCGAGCCCGCCCTGCGGGTGCGCCACCTGCCCGAGGCGATCGCGGCCATCGCCCGGTGCAGTGCCCTCGAGGGGAGCCAGTGCGAACGCCTGCTCACCGCCTATCGTTTCCTGCGCCGGGTGGAAAACATCTTGCAGGAGATCGGCGATCAGCAGACCCAGACCCTGCCCACCGAGGAGCGGGATCGCCAGCGGCTCATCGCCACCCTCGGCTTTACCGACTGGGACGCCTTCATGGCCCACCTCGATGAGGAGATGGCCGCCGTCCATCAGGAGTTCGTCGCCGTGGTGGGGGAAGAGAAGGAGGCCCCCGCCCACCTGGAACAGCTCTGGCTCGATCTCTGGCGCACCGAGCTTGATGCCGCCGAGCTGGAAAAACTGCTGACCACGCAGGGAGTGGTGGAGCCCGCCCCCCTCTGCGCCGCCCTGCTGCGTTTCAAGGAGGAGTACAAGCGCCGTCAGGTAGGGCCCCAGGGGCGCATCGCCCTGGACTGGCTGATGCCGGAGCTGCTGCGGCTGGTGGTGGCGAGCCGCGAGCCCGCCCGCCTGTTCGAGCGGGTCTGCACCCTGCTGACCCGCATCTTCACCCGCAGCGCCTATCTGCAACTGCTGGCGGAAAACCCCGCCGCCCTGCGCCAGCTGGTGCGCCTGTGTGACGAGAGCAACCTGGTGAGCGAGCAGCTGGCCCGCTACCCCATCCTGCTGGACGAGCTGCTGGATCCCCAGCACCTCTACCACCCCACCCCGCTGGATCAGTACAAGCCCCAGCTGCGCCAGTTCCTCCTGCGCATTCCCGAGGAGGACGTGGAGCAGCAGATGGAGGCGCTGCGCCAGTTCAAGCAGGTGCAGCTCCTGCGCATCGTCGCCGCCGACATCGCCGGCGCCCTGCCGCTGATGAAGGTGAGCGACCACCTCACCTGGCTGGCGGAGGCGATCACCGAGGAGGTGGTCAATCAGGCCTGGGCCCAGATGAGCGAGCGCTACGGGGTGCCACCCGAGGTGGCAACCAGCGGCCAGCGCGGCTTTGCGGTGGTGGCCTATGGCAAGCTGGGCGGCATCGAGCTCGGTTACGGCTCGGATCTCGATCTGGTGTTCCTGCACGGCGGCGACCCCAATAGTTACACCGATGGCCGCAAGCCCATCGACAGCCGCCAGTTCTACCTGCGCCTGGCCCAGCGGATCCTGCATCTGTTCAGCACCCGCACTCCGTCCGGCATCCTCTACGAGATCGACATGCGGCTGCGCCCCTCCGGCGACTCAGGCCTGCTGGTCTCATCGCTGTCGGCCTATGAGCAGTACCAGCAGCAGGAAGCCTGGACCTGGGAGCATCAGGCCCTGGTGCGAGCCCGTCCCATCTATGGCGATGATGCCGTGGTCGCCGAATTTGCCCGCATCCGCCGCGACGTGCTGGCCAAGGAGCGGGATCTGCCCACCCTGGCCCGCGAAGTGCGGGAGATGCGCCAGAAGATGCGTGATCACCTGCTCAAGGCGGGAGAGGCAGAGTTCGATCTCAAGCAGTCCCCCGGCGGCATGGTGGACATCGAGTTCATCGCCCAGTACCTGGTGCTGGCCCATGCCTGCGGCGAGCCGGATGCACTCACCCGCTGGTCAGACAATGTGCGCATCTTCGATGAGTGCGTGATGGCGGGGGTACTCACACTGGAGCAGGCGGAGGGGCTCAAGCAGGCCTATCTGGAGATCCGCAACCTCGGCCATCGCCTCAATCTCTCGGAGATCTCCCGCAAGGTGCGGGACGATCAGTTGCCGCGAGAGCGGGGCCATGTGCTGGCGGTCTGGCAACAGCTGCTGGGAGAATAAGCAGAAGGGGCGCCATGGCGCCCCTTCTCATTGACGAAAGGCTTGTTGAAGATGACCTAGCGCCCGCCCGCCACATCGATAAAGGTGCCGGTGGCATAGGAGGCCTCGTCCGACAGCAGCCAGGCGATGGCGGCCGCTACCTCACGGGGTTCGCCGCCCCGTTGCAGCGGAATGGCCCCCTTGATCCTGTCCACCCGGCCGGGCTCGCCGCCGTCGGCATGCATGTCGGTGTAGATGAAACCCGGACGCACCCCGTTGACCCGGATCCCCTGAGCCGCCAGCTCCAGCGACAAGCCTCTGGTCAGCACGTCGACGGCCCCCTTGGCGGCGGCATAATCCACGTACTCCCCGGGGGAGCCCAGCCGGGCGGCGGCGGAAGAGACATTGACGATGGCGCCCCCCGCCGTCATGCGGCGCACCGCCTCGCGGCAGCAGAGAAAGCAGCTGGTGACATTGGTGGTCAGGGTCTGGTTGATGCGCTCGGCGCTCATCTCCAGCACCCGCATCTGGGGCTGCAACCTGCCGGCGTTGTTCACCAGATGAGTGACGGGGCCGAGCCGCGCGTCCATCTCCTCGAACAGGCGCACCACCTCGGCCTCCACGCTGACATCGGCCTGCACCGCGATGCACTCGACCGGATGGGTGGCCAGGATCTCGGCCACCACCGCCTCGGCGGACACCCTGTCCTGACGATAATTGAGACAGAGATGGTAACCCTGCGCCGCCAGATAGCGGGCTGTCGCGGCCCCGATACCTCTGCCACCGCCGGTGATCAGCACCCGTTTGTTCATGAACCCTCCTGGCTCCTAGTTTCGAAGACTGTTTCGCATAGTACCTCATGTTGCCGACCACACCTCGTCCCGAAACGCCCGGCACCACAGCAAAGAGCCCGCACGGGGCGGGCTCTTGATGACAACAACGGGAGGCTGGCTATTTGAACAGGCCCTTGAGCAGCTGGTCGGCCACCCCCTTCACCCCTTCGTTGTCGGCCTTGTCACCCAGCAGCTTCTTGAGACCGCGCTCGGCCTCCTTGCGGGCCTTCTCCTCCAGCACCTTGTTGTTGCTGAGCAGTGCCTTCACGTCGAGCTTGTAGCTCGGCGCCTGCCAGTGGCCGCCGATGCGCACCGGTATGGTGATGTCCTTGAGCTCGTCCACCGTCTTGCCCCCCTGCCCCTTGCTGCTCTCCACCACGGAGGTGAGGAACAGGAAGTCGAGGGTCTCCGGCACCAGGGCGGTCTGGCCCTGCCCCTTCACCCGCAGGGCGGGGGCAAAGAGCTGGATGTCATCGCTCCTGGCAATCCCGTTGGCAATCTGGAAGCTGGCGGTGAGGGCGCTGAAGTCGGTCTTGCGCACCTCCTTCACCTGATCCGCCCCCTTGCCGGTCAGGGTGGCCCGCGCCTCGCGGATCATCTCCGCCAGGTTGATGCCGTGCAGGGCACCGTCGCTCAACTTGAGGTTCACCTTGCCCTGCATCCGGCTGCGCAGCGCCTGCTCGGAGAGGCCTGAGCCCTGCGCCTCGACCTCCAGATCCCCCTTGCCTTCCAGCAGGTCGGTCTGGGCCAGGGTCTGCAGCAGGGGCCGCACATCGACTCCCTGCACCCGCTTGTGCACCTGATAGCGGGCGGGTTGCTGACGGGCATCGAGCAGACCGCTCGCCGTCACCTTGCCACCGGCCACCCCGGCACTGAACTGCTTGAGGGTGAGCTGACCACCGGCCAAGGCCAGTTGCAGATCGACGGCGCTCAGATCCAACCCCTTGAGGCGCAGGCTGCCCAGTTGCAGGCGGCCAGACAGGTCCACCGCCTTGAGGGCGGTCAGATCAGGCTCTACCGTGGAGAGCGCCCTGTTGGCGGGCGCCGCAGCCTGCTCCTTTGCTCCGGCCGGTGCAGCCGCTCCCGAGGTGGCCGCAGCGGACGCCGTCCTGGCTGGCTGACCCAGCCAACTGTCCAGGTCGAGCTTGTCCCCCTTGAGGTCAAAGTCCACTTTGGGTACGGCCCCCAGACGAACGGCGCCGCTGCCGCTCAGCAGGGCGTCATCCACCCCCATCACCAGGTTGCTGAGGGTGACAGCCTGTTTGCCCAGCTCGGCGCGGGCAAAGCCCGCCAGCTTCACCTGCATCTGCGGGCGCGGCAGGGCGTCGCCGCTCAGCTTGGCGGCCAGCACGGCATCCGATATCTCCAGCAGTTGCCGGTTTTCATCGAGGCGCGCCTTGAGGGTCCCCTCCAGCGTACCGGCCAGGGTCGGCTTGTCCGCCGCCCCCTGTGCCCCGCTGAGGCTAAGGCTCAGACTGCTCCACTCCCCCAATGCCAGCCGATCGGCCTTGAGGGTGAAGGCATCGAGCCGCTGGGTCGGTTCGCTCAGGCTCCCCGCCAGTGCGACGTCTTTCAGCTCGCTGCGGCTGGCATCGGACGCCAGCTTGAGCTGGGCCGACCCCTTGAGATCAAACGCCAGCTCACCCTGGGCCCCCTTGGCGGCCAGAGTCACCGGTACCCATTGATCGACCGCCAGCTGGCCCAGGTTCAGGTCCAGCTGTTCGAGACGAGAGACTGTGCCGTTGCGATCGTCCTGCACCAGGGCGCTGGCCTGTTGCAGCTCCACTCCTTGCAGGCTGATCTGCCAGGGCTGCTTGTCATTGGCGGGCGGGGGCGTCGTTGCGGCAGGCTCGGAGGTCGCTTCCCCCTTAGGCTCGGCGGAGGCCTTGAGCAGGTCACTCAGGTTGGAGCTGCCGTCAGCCCTGGTCTGGATAAAGAGATGGGCGCCGCTCAGGGTCACCTTGCCTATCTCAAGCTTGTGGGAGAGCAGCGGCAGCAAGCCTACCGAGGCCTCACCCTGCTCGAATCGCACCAGGTCGGGCTCGGCAAAGCCGGCGGGGTTGCGCAGCGCCACCTTCTCGAGGGAGAGGCCCAGGCTTGGCCAGAAACGCCAGCCGATATCCCCTTGTATCACCAGCTCGCGGCCGGTGCTCTTGCGCACTTGTTCCACCAGCTGGGGCTTGAACTGATTGGGATCGATGAGGGACACCAGGGCGGCGATGGCCACCACGGCCGCCAGCGCCAACCCCAGCAGGATGTAGATGATCTTCTTCACGATGGACTCCTTGAATGCGGATCTTGTGGCTGACTATACCACCGGGGGGATGACAGATGGGGCCCGTCTGCCAAAACGGGCCAGCGGCGAGACAGGGATGGTCGCAGCTAGTGCAGCCAGCGCAGCTCTTCCAACGCGCGGCAATAAAAAGGGCCCCGCAGGGCCCTGATAATAGTGGATGGCTGGCGCCCGTCTCGCCCGGATCAAGGCTGACGCGGCAGCTCCCTGTAGCCCATCTCGTACAGGGTGAAGGCATAGATGTCCGCACTCTGCTCGATAAGTTTGGCCACCGGCGTGCCCGCCCCGTGCCCAGCATTGGTCTCGATGCGGATGAGCTGGGGATGGGGGCCGGCATTGTCGGCCTGCAGGGTGGCGGCAAACTTGAAGGAGTGGGCCGGCACCACCCGATCGTCGTGATCCGCCGTGGTCACCAGGGTCGAGGGGTAGCTGACCCCGGGCCGGACGTTGTGCAGGGGCGAGTAGCCCTTCAGGTAGTCGAACATCGCCTCGCTGTCGGCGCTGGTGCCGTAGTCATAGGCCCAGCCTGCCCCGGCGGTGAAGGTGTGGTAGAGCAGCATGTCGAGCACCCCCACCGCCGGCAGGGCGACCCGCATCAGATCCGGCCGCTGGGTCATGACCGCCCCCACCAGCAGACCGCCGTTGGAGCCACCTCGGATCGCCAGCCGATCGGTGCGGGTGTAGCCCTCGGCCTTGAGGTACTCGGCCGCCGCGATGAAATCGTCGAACACGTTCTGCTTGTTCATCCTGGTGCCCGCCAGGTGCCAGGCCTGGCCGTACTCGCCGCCCCCGCGCAGGTTGGCCACCGCATAGACGCCCCCCAGATCGAGCCAGTTGGCCACCGATACGCTGAAGCTTGGGGTCAGGCTCACGTCGAAACCGCCGTAGCCGTAGAGGATGGTCGGATTACTGCCATCAAGCTTGAGGCCCTTGCGGTAGCTGATGATGAGCGGCACCCGGGTGCCGTCCTTGCTCTGGTAGAAGCGCTGCTCGGAAACGTAATCCTCCGGTTTGAACGGCGCCGCCGAGGCGCGATAGAGGCTGATGGCGCCGCTCTTGGGCTCGAACCGGTAGAGAGTCGGCGGCTGGGCATAGTGCTCGAAGCCGAAGTAGAGGGCGGGGTCGTCGTGCTTGCCGTTGAAGCCACTGACGCTACCAAGGCCGGGCAGCGCCACCTCGCGCACCCGCTTGCCTTCGTAGTCGAACTGCTCGACCCGGGCGGTGGCATCCACCATGTATTCGGCGAACAGATAGCCGCTGCCGCTGTGCACCGTCAGCACCTGCTGGCGCTCGGGGATGAGATCCCGCCAGCGGGCCGGACCCGGGTTGGCGGCATCCACCGTCACCAGCCGGCCGTTGGGGGCGTCCCGGTTGGTCAGCAGGTAAAGGGTGCCGCCCTGGTTGTCCACTAGGCTCACGTCCGCATCCAGATCCCCCTGCACCGTCAGCAGCGGCGCGTTCTCCTGGCTCAGATCCTTCACATAGAGGCGGTTACCGGAGGTGGAGTTCGCCGCCGAGATGAGCAGGAAGCGGTCATCTTCGGTAACGGTCGCCCCTACGTAGCGGTGGTGCTGGGCCGGGATGGCGCCGAACACCAGCCGGTCCTCCTCCTGCGCCGTGCCGAGCCGGTGGAAATAGACCTTGTGCTGATCGGTCTTGGCCGACAGCTCGCTGCCGTCGGGCTTGTCGTAGCTCGAGTAGAAGAAGCCCTCGTTGCCGAGCCAGCTGATACCGCTGAACTTCACGTCCTTGAGGGGCGCCTCCAGCGGCTGCTTGCTTTCCACGTCCATCAGGTGGATCTCGCGCCAGTCGCTGCCCGCCAGCGACAAGGAGTAGGCCAGGATGCGGCCATCGCGGGAGAAGCTCAGCTGATCCAGCGCCGTGGTGCCGTCGGGGCTGAGGGTATTGGGATCGAGGAACACCTCGGCCGGCTTGCCCTCCAGCTGGCGCCACAGCACGTTTTGGTTCTGCAGACCGTCGTTCTTGAAGAAGTAGTGGTAGCGCCCCTCGCGAAACGGCGCCCCCTCCTTGGCGTAGTTCCAGGAGGCGGCCAGCTTCTCCTTGATGGCGGCGCGATACGGGATCTGCGCCAGGTAACCCTGAGTCACCCGGTTTTGGGCCTTGACCCAGGCCTCCGTCTCGGGGCTGCGATCATCCTCCAGCCAGCGATAGGGGTCGGCCACGGCCTGGCCGAAATAGTGATCCACCTGCTCACCCTGGCGGGTGACGGGGTAGTGAAGGCGCGTATTCCCTGACATGGCATCCTCTCTGGTTGGCTGGCCGCTGCATGCACAGAGCAGTGACAGGGCCAGCAGGCTGACAATGGCTCGCATCGAGGCGGCTCCCTGAGGTTTGAGTGAGCGGGCAGGTTAACAAAGCGCGCCGGATGGCCCAACCCCCCGACCGGTGGCAGAGGGTGGTCCGCCGACACGGGGGAGCCATATGAATTTTTTCGCTTAAGTTTGCCGCTTTATTTTGTTTGTTATCCGGCCCCTGGGTCACAGGATGGAATAAGACACCAGCCAACGTGAGCCATTCAGGATAAAGCATGCCGTACAGCTACCTATCACATCTGCGTTGCAGCAAGACCGGCGAGATAGTGGATGCCGATCAGCCCCAGCAGTTGAGCCCGGTCGGTGCCCCCTTGCTGGCCAGTTACGACCTCGAGGCCCTGAAACAGGCCTGGCACCCGGCCGCTCTGCTGGGGCGCCCCGCCAGCCTGTGGCGCTACCACGAGCTGCTGCCGGTGCGCGACCCCGCCCAGGTGATCACCCTGGGGGAAGGCTTCACCCCTCTGCTGCCCCTGCCCGCTTTCGGCAAACAGATCGGCATTCCGGATCTCTGGATGAAGGATGAGAGCATCATCCCCACCGGTTCTTTCAAGGCCCGCGGCGCCGCGGTCGGCGTCTCCCGCGCCCGGGAGCTCGGCATCACCCACTTCGCCATGCCCACCAACGGCAACGCCGGTGCGGCCTGGGCGCTTTACGGCGCCCGCGCCGGCTTGCGCAGCACCATAGTCATGCCCCAGGCGGCACCCGCCATCACAAGACTGGAGACCTCGCTGGCCGGTGCCCGCCTCTATCTGGTGGATGGCCTCATCAGCGACGCCGGTCGCCAGGTGGCCGAGGCGGTGGCCGAGCAGGGGCTGTTCGATGCCTCCACCCTCAAGGAGCCCTATCGCATCGAGGGCAAGAAGACCATGGGGCTGGAGATCGCCGAGCAGCTCGGCTGGACCCTGCCGGACGTCATCCTCTACCCCACCGGCGGCGGAGTCGGTCTCATCGGCATCTACAAGGCGCTGCGGGAGTTGCAGGAGCTGGGCTGGGTCAAGGAGCCGCTGCCGCGACTGGTGGCGGTGCAGGCGAGCGGCTGCGCCCCCATCGTCCAGGCGTGGCAGCAGGGGGAGCGCGAATCGCGCTTCTGGCCCGATTCCCAGACCCTCGCCTTTGGCATCAACGTGCCCAAGGCGCTGGGGGACTTTCTGGTGCTGGACGCCCTCTATCGCACCGAGGGGTGCGCCATCGCGGTGGACGATGGCGCCATCCAGCGCGAGATCCGCCAGCTCGCCGCGCGCGAAGGCAGCTTCGTCTGCCCGGAAGGGGCGGCCGCCTTCGCCGCCGCCCGCCAGCTGCGGGAAGCGGGCTGGATACGGGGGGGCGAGCGGGTGGTGGTGCTCAACACCGGCGCCGGCATCAAGTACCCGGACGCCATCACTGTCGTGCCCCAGCGGCTGCGCCGTGACGGGAGGATCCCGGCATGATCTTCGACTGGTCCTTTGTTCTCACCACCCTGCCGGCGTTCGGCCAATCGGTCTGGGTCACCTTGCAGCTCGGCGCCATCGTGATCCTCACCTCACTCGTCGTGGCGATGCTCAACGTGACGCTGCAAAGCCTGCACAAGCCCTGGCTGAACGGGCTGATCCGCGCCTATGTGGAGCTGGCCCGCAACACGCCGCTCTTGATCCAGCTGTTCTTTCTCTACTTCGGGCTGCCGGCGCTCGGCATCTCGCTCTCCGGCTTTGCCACGGCGGTGATCGCCATGACCTTCCTCGGCGGCGGTTACCTGACCGAGGCGCTGCGTGCAGGCGTTCAGGCAATCCCCCCCAGCCAGCTGGAAGCGGGCCGGGCCATCGGCCTCTCCCGCTGGCAGCTGCTGCGCCACGTCCAGCTGCCCCAGGCCTGGCTCGCCAGCCTGCCGGCGCTGTTTGCCAACTTCATCTTTCTGCTCAAAGAGACCACGGTGGCCTCGGCAGTGGCGGTGCCCGAGCTGCTCTACACCACCAGGAACTACATCGCCCTCTACTACAAGACCTACGAGATGCTGGCGGTGCTGACCTTGATGTGCGTGCTGATCTTTCTGCCGCTCTCCCTCGCCCTGCGCGTCGTTGAAAGGAGGCTGCAACATGGTCAGTTCGGTCATTGAACAACTGATGCAGACACCTATTGTCCAGCTGCTGCCGTCACTCGCCACCCATACACAAGAAGGGAGGGATCACTATGGCCAGTCCGGTTACTGAGCAGTTGGCGCAGGCGCTGCCGCTGCTGGCGGTGGGCGCGGGTCAGACCCTCGCCATCTCCCTGCTCGCCATCCTGTTCGCCACCCTGGGCGGGGTCGGTTACGGCGTGCTGGCCCAGCAGGGGGGAAGGCTGACTCGGGGAGTGCTGCGGGTCTATCTGGAGCTGTTTCGGGTGGTGCCCGTGCTGGTCTGGCTCTACCTCTTCTTCTTCGGGTTGCCGATCTTCTTCGGCCTGGACATCCCGGCCTTCTGGTGTGCCGTGCTGGTGCTGGCCCTGTGGGGCGCCAGCGAGGTAGGCGAAGTGGTGCGCGGCGGTCTCAAGTCCCTCGCCCGCGGCCAGCAGGAGGCTGGCCTGGCGCTCGGGCTCTCCCGCTGGCAGCTCTATCGCCACGTGTTGCTGCCCCAGGCGCTGCAACGGCTGACGCCGCCGACCATCAACATCTACACCCGCATCATCAAGACCAGCTCGCTGGCTGTGCTGATCGGGGTGGTGGAGGTGATCAAGGTGGGCCAGCAGATCATCGAGCGCACCTATGGCTCGCTGCTCATCTACAGTCTGCTGTTCCTGTTTTTCTTTCTGGTCTGCTATCCGCTCTCGCTCGCCTCGCGCCGGCTGGAGCAACAATGGGGTAATGCGGTATGACACCTCTGCTTGAGCTCAATGCTGTCAGCAAACAATTCGGCCAACACCGGGTACTGGACGAGGTCAGCCTCACGGTGAACGCCGGGGAAGTGATCGTCATCCTGGGGCCGAGCGGCTGCGGCAAAAGCACCTTGCTGCGCACCCTCAACGGGCTCGAACCCATTCAGGGGGGCGACATTCGCTTCGACGGAGAGTTGCTGGATGCCAGCACCGACTGGCAGCGGGTACGCCAGCGCATCGGCATGGTGTTCCAGAGCTATCACCTCTTCCCCAACCTGACGGTGCTGGAGAACGTGCTGCTCGGCCCTGTGCAGGTGCAGAAGCGGGAGCGGGCCGAGGCCCTGCTGCAGGCGGAGCAGCTGCTGACCCGCATCGGCCTGTGGGAGCGGCGCCACGACTATCCGCGCCAGCTCTCCGGTGGCCAGCAGCAGCGCATCGCCATCGTGCGGGCCCTGTGCATGAACCCGCAGGTGATGCTGTTTGACGAGGTGACCGCTGCGCTGGATCCCGAGATGGTGCAGGAGGTGCTGGAGGTGATCCGCGATCTCGCCGGCAGCGGCATGACCCTGCTCATCGTCACCCACGAGCTGGCGTTCGCCCAGGCGGTGGCGGATCGCATCGTCTTCATGGACGGCGGCCACATCCTGGAGCAGGCCGCGCCCCATCAGTTTTTCGAGAGCCCGCGCAGCCAGCGTGCCCGCCAGTTCCTCGCCAAGTTTTCTTATACAACTGTCAGCAAACGAAAGGAGTCAGCATGAAGATAATTACCTCGGTCCTGTTTAGCGCCCTCATCGGCCTGGGCCTCGCCAGCGGCGCCGCCCAGGCAGAAGACGGTTCCCTCGCCAAGATCAAGGCCCGTGACAAGCTCATCGTCGGCGTCTTCACCGACAAGCCGCCGTTTGGCTATGTGGACGAGAAAGGAAACTACGTCGGCTTTGACACCGATCTCGGCCGCCGCTTCGCCAAGGATCTGCTGGGGGACGAGAACAAGGTCGAGTTCGTGGCGGTGGAGCCCGCCAGCCGCATCCCCTTCCTGCAGAGCGACAAGGTGGATCTCATCCTCGCCAACATGACGGTGACCCCGGAGCGGCGGCAGGTGGTGGACTTCACCAACCCGAACCTCAAGGTCGCGGTGCAGGTGCTGGTGCCGGAAGGCAGCGACGCCAAGAAGCTCGACGATCTGGCCAGCAAGCGGCTTATCGTCACCACCGGCACCACGGCCGACATCTGGCTGACCCGCAACCACCCGGACTGGAAGGTGCTCAAGTTCGAGAAGAACACCGAATCCCTGCAGGCGCTGGCCCAGGGCCGTGGCGATGCCTATGCCCAGGACAACCTGGTGCTGTTCAGCTGGGCCAAGGAGAACCCGGGCTATCGGGTGCTGCCCGAGAAGCTGGGCTCGGAAGACCCCATCGCCCCGGCGGTGAAGAAGGGCAATATCGAGCTGCGGGACTGGGTCAACGACCGTCTCGCCAAGCTGGGGGAAGAGAAGTACCTGCTCAAACTCTACGACCAGTATGTGCGCGACAAGCTTAGCGCCGATACCGATCCCAACGACGTGATAGTGGAAGGAGGCAAGTGGCAGGGTTGAGCCCTGCCCCCACAGCAGTGCTGAGTGTGAAGTGTGTGATCTTTGGTTCCGTAGGTCTGCAAACCGCAAGGTTTGACCTTTCCAGGCGCCCCCTCCAGGTGGCGCCTTTTTTTTGTTTGCAAGACCCCGGCAGGCGGGACACCCGCTCTGTGAGCCAGCTCCCCCTGCCCCGGGATGTCCTGTGCCATCCTCACTGAAACGGCAGCGGGAGGAGAAACCCATGTGGATAGAGGCCGAGCCCGTCTACGGCGCCCTGGTGTCCCTGGCCATCGGGCTCATCATCGGGCTGGAGCGGGGCTGGCAGGTGCGCCAGCTCGGAGACAACCAGCGCATCGCCGGGATGCGCACCTATGGCCTCATCGGTCTGCTCGGCGGGGTCTGCGCCCTGCTGCTGCCCACCCTGGGGCCCTGGCTGGCCCTGCTCGGTCTGCTGACCGTGGTGACGGGGTGCGGCCTCTCGGTCTGGCTGGCCCAGCGCTGGCAGGGGGAGTTCGGCCTCACCAGCTCGGTAGCCATGGTGCTCACCTACCTGCTGGGGCTGATGTCGGTGCTGCAGAGCCCGAGCGAGGCGGTGGCCTGCGCCGTGCTGGCGGCCCTCCTGATGGGGCTCAAGGGCAAGATCCAGCAGGGGATGCTGTTCTTGAGCGAAATGGAGTTTCACGCCACCCTGCGCTTTCTGCTCATCTCCCTGGTGCTGCTGCCGGTGCTCCCCGATACCGAGATGGGTCCCCTCAATGCCTTCAATCCCTTCAAGATCTGGCTCATGGTGGTGGTGATCGCCGGCATCTCGTTCTGTGGTCACTTCGCGGTGCGCCTGCTCGGCACCCGCTCCGGGCTGGTGCTCACCAGCATGCTGGCGGGGCTCGCCTCCTCCACCGCCCTCACCCTGCAATTTGCCCGCCTCAACAAGGAGCAGGGAGGGCTGGAGCGGCTGCTGGCCACCGGCATTCTGCTGGCGGGAGCCACCATGTGGCTCAGGCTGCTGGCACTGGTGCTGATCATCCACGGAGAGCTGGCGCTGCGTCTGGCTGTCCCCCTGCTGCTGCTGGCAGCCATCGTCTACGGCTTTGCTTTCTGGTTCTGGCGCCAGCGGGAAGAGATGCCGGACGGCCCGGTACAGCCCGAAACCCGCAACCCGCTGGATCTCGCCACCGCCATCAAGTTCGGTCTGCTGCTCGCCCTCATCGGCTTCATGGCCACTCTGCTGCAAAGCAAGGTGGGCAACTCCGGGGTCTATCTGCTGTCGCTGGTCTCCGGCATCACGGACGTGGACGCCATCACCCTCTCCCTCTCCCAGCTCGCCCAGAAGGAGCTGGCCCTGGAGGTGGCGGCCAGGGGCATACTGCTCGCCGGGCTGGTCAACTCCCTGGTGAAAGGAGTGCTGGCACTGGTGATTGGCGGACGCAGCCTGGGGCGGCGGGTCTTGCTCCCCTACCTCGTCTCCATCCTGCTCATCCTGCCCCTTGTCCTGATGACATGATGACGGGGATCACCTGACGGGCCCGGCACTCTGACACCCCCTCCCCTTGTCGCGTATACTGCCCCCTCTTGCAGCAGGAGGAGATAACCATGGCAAGCGACTGGGACAAGGTATTGGCTGGGGGCGCCCTGGACAGCCAGAGCGAGGAGATAGCGAACGACCGCATTCGCGGCCAGGCGCTGCTGAGCCGACTCAACGCCTCACCTGCGGGGGATCACGTCCTGCGCCAGCAGATCTGCCGCGACCTCTTCGCCCACTGTCCCGACTCCTGCTGGATCAGCACCCCCTTCACCTGCGAATTCGGCCGCAACATCCACATCGGCGAGAAGACCTTCTTCAACTTCAACGTCACCATACTCGACGTGGGCGAGGTGCACATCGGCAACCATGTGTTGCTGGCCCCCAACGTGCAGATCTACACCGCCACCCACACCATGGACTATCTGGAGCGACGCAACTGGACCGCCTACAACAAGCCGGTGCGGATCGGCGATGACTGCTGGATTGGTGGCGGCGCCATCATCTGCCCCGGCGTCACCATAGGGCCCCGCTCCATCATAGGGGCTGGCGCCGTGGTCGCCCGGGACATCCCGGCGGACTCCCTGGCGGTGGGCAATCCGGCCCGGGTGATCCGCACGCTACACCCGGGCGAGACTCGGGATCCGGCGTGCCTGTCATGATGGCCCTTGCCCTGCTGCCTTTGGGTTGGGCAGGCTGGCTCGGGGTGCGGGATGCGAACTGGTGGCCGCTGGCCCTGATCCTGCTGATGAGCCTGCTGACCCTGGCTGCCTACGCCTGGGACAAGCGCCAGGCCATTCGCGGTGGCTGGCGCGTGCCGGAGGCCCGCCTCCATCTGCTGGAGCTGTGCGGCGGCTGGCCCGGCGCCCTGGTGGCCCGCCAGTGGCTGCGCCACAAGACCCAGAAGGGGAGTTATCGCCTGCGGTTCTGGGCCATCGTCTGGGGCCAGCTGCTGCTCGGGATCTGGCTCGTCTGGCCGCTCTGGCAGGGGTTCTGAACCACCAAGGCGGGCATTGCCGCCCATGGGCGGGTATGAGACAACGGAAGACCGGGAGATGATCTCTCCCGTTCAGGCATAGGCAAGGAGTCACTCATGACCATGTGGACAGGCATAGTCCTGATCGTCTTTATCAGCGTATTCTTCGGCTATCTCGGCAAACGTGCCCGCTACCAGATGGGGGACGCCCGCATTACCGACCGTCTCGGCAAGCAGGACATGATCATCAAGGAGCTGCAGGAGCGGGTCGCCAACCTCGAGGCCATCATGCTGGAGGAGGAGAAGCGTCGGCCCTTCCGGGAACTGTGAGGCCAGTCCCGACAAAGACGGCAACCTATGTTGCCGTCTTTCGTTTCCGGTGCTGGGATCAGCACGACGCCGGCGGGGGCGGACTCTGCATCGCCTCCCCCAGCGCCTCCTGCCCGCGCTGCAACAGGGCAGCGATGGCCCCCTGCCGATCCGCCGCCTCCTTGTTCTGACTCAGCTTGAACTTGCCCACCAGGCGGTCGATCTCGATTTCGATGCCCACCACGGCCACCACCATGGCCTCCAGATAGTCGCGCGGCGCGTCCGCCATCTTCCAGAGCCTGGGCTCGGCGGCCTCCTGGGTGCGGGTCAGGGTGGCGAGCAGGCGTCGCACGAAGCGGGCATCGTCCCGTACCCGGATCCGGCCATGGGCGTGCACCACGGCATAGTTCCAGGTCGGCACCTGCTGGTGATGCGCCTGCTTGCCCGGATACCAGTTGGGGGAGATATAGCCCTCGGCGGCCCGGAAGATCACCAGCACCTCGTCGCCGTCTTTCACCTCCTGCCAGAGCGGATTGTTGCGGGCAACATGGGCCCGCAGAACCCCTTGTCCCCCCTCCCCGGCATCCAGCTCGAACGGCAGATGGTTGGCGTCGAGCCCCAGCTCACCATGGGTGACCAGGGCCCCCAGAGGGTGGGCCAGGATCAGCTGATGCAGCGCAGCGGGCTCGGTGACGGCGAAATGGGGTGGCAGATACATGAATACTCCTGATCCGGGAATTCAGATAATAAGTGCGACACTCATGGATGAATGGCGAGAGGTGGCCAACTGCTGATTGGTGGTACCCTTCTGCTCGCCAAAGTAAAAGCAGTATCACCATGAGCTATCAGCAGTTGACCG
>NZ_PQLN01000079.1:0-19902 GCF_002919855.1 Aeromonas sp. ASNIH8
GCAGTTGTCATAAGCTCGGAGCGAAGCATTTACCAAGGCATCTTGCTGAATACTGCTTCCGGTTTAATCATCGTTTTGACCTCAAGAGTATGTTTGTTGAATTGGGGCATGCAGTCGTGGCAAGCCCTCCGATGCCATATCGGCTCTTGAAGCTGGCTGAGGGTCATGGGTAATCAGGTTCTTTAATTACATTTCAGCATAAGTATGAGCTCTGTAACATTTATTATAGATTTAAAGCAGATCATCCACGCAACACATGCTCAATGAGCCTGGCAAGGCAGGGTTTCGCATCAAAGCCTTGCGCACATACTCATCACTATCAAAAAGTAACTCGTTCATCTGTTCAGGTTGTAGTAGCGGATTACTCGCCGCTGACATACGGATTAAAGGACGGTCATCAGAAACAAATTGAATCAACATCCTTGATGGCAATGCTCGATTACCGGCTGCCGCAGCCAAAACTCTTATATCATCGTAGTTTGTCCGCTCAAGCAATTGTATCAATAACGCTTGAGAAACCTTCGGGTTACCAGCAATACCGACACGGACATCTTCTGCTTCATCCAGAGATAACGCGTTTAATACGGATAAGGGGGTTGAGGGATTACGAGCCACATTTGCACGGACATGTCTATCAGCATCTGTGGACAATGAATTGAGTACTATTGTGGGGGTTAACGGATGTCTAGCTACGGCAACTCTCTGTACAACATTAGTATGAGTCGATAATTCACTGAGAGTGCCAGGTTGAATGACAGTACTGCTGATAGCTAATTCACTCACATCCTCGTCATCATCGTGAGCTAGTCGAGTAATGGCCTCAATAGGAGTTGCAGGATTTCCAGCGACGTAGTAACGAACACATGAATCATCATCCATTGATAGCTTGTTTAACTGCTCAGGCGTAGTCAATGGATCTCGAGCTGCCCCTATCCGCTCTTCATCTGTTAGTGGTTCCATTTCTAATGAATCATTTTTGAGGTATACATTCATATCAACTATTCCATAGTTGTATTATTGTTTGCAGAAAAATCATCCTGATAGACCTCTACCAACTCATGTTTACTAATAGCAGGGACTTGCATATTACTAAATACGATTTCTCCTGAGTCAGCATCGCGTATGAATTTCCAATCATTAAACCCTATTGTTGAGTCATCAATATAATATGGCCATTGTTCACCGATATTATCACCAAGCCAGATTAGTGCTGATACCCGATCAGCCATACTTTCTAATGAGAACCCCAACATACACATAGTTCTCTGAATTAACGAATGCAGTGAAATTCTTTCCATTGTTACTTCCATGCTACAGATAGGTCTTTGTTGTGGAGCTACGGCTATAAGACCTTATGAAATGGAAACGAATGATGCTAGTACAGTTTTCGTCAGCCAGTGTTGAGGTTGTTCCTATGCAGGTGCGCACAGCCATGATAGTGCTCGACATGTGCCAGGTAGTCCGGGGATTTCAACAAGTTGAATACCCCATTTGACAAGTTCCTGGTGGAATACTTGGCCAGATAACTAACTGGATGAGATGCACCACGCCAGTGGTGCAACATAAAAAATTGCTATCGAGCTATCCTGTCTACCAGGGAGAGCAAGCGCCGACAGCTCTATGGACAATCCTCGCTATGCGAGAATGATGTAGCCACATCGTTACCTGTTAGGTGAGAGGGGTGCGCTTTATCTATATATATAAAAACAATCCCTCTCAGCTGTGCACCTCAGCTCTAGTGCCACCAAAACACCTTCAACGAATGGTCCAATGGAAACCACGGGTAGATAACTGGATCACATGCACCACGACCAGTGGTGCAACCTAGAAAAATGGCTACTGAGCTATCCTGCCTGGGGGGCGAGTACCGACAGATCTATGAACAATCCTCGCTACGCGAGAATGATAGCCATAGCTATTCACCTTTTCAGGTGAGAGGGATACGCTTTATCTATATATATAAAAACAATCCCTCTCAGCTACGCAACTCAGTTACCCTGCTGGACCAACCTCAGAGTTTCTCTCGCTCCTGGGCGGTTGGCTGCTCACGTTCGGCCATGAAGTCGGCGCTCATACAAGGCTCATCAAACCACCTATCCCAGGACTCACCTACAGGTGTGATTATGCGAGTACGACCAACCACGACGATCTCAACATGCGTGACATCATCTGGCAGGGCCACTGCCTCGGGCAGGTATACCCCCTGGCCACGACCACACCTAAAAACTGTTGATTCCATCACGCGTCCTATGAACACAGTACCATGTGAACCGAACATAGCTAATGGGCCCGGTATGTCAACTGACACCGGATGCACACGTTATGCAATACGGCTATACTGTATATAAAAACAGTAACCAGTGAGCCACCATGTTCGCCATCCCACATCCAACCCCGGACGCTCTAGAGCTGCCGCTTTTTCTGTCCCCTGTGGTTTGCGGCTTTCCTAGCCCAGCACAGGACTATATTGAGCAAACCATAGATCTGAACCAGATCTGTATTGAGCATCCCGCTGCCACCTTCTATGTCAGGGCCAGTGGCCAAAGCATGGTGGAAAAGGGCATCAATGACGGGGATCTTTTGATCGTAGATAGGGCGCTCAAGGCCCGCCACGGCGCTATCGTTCTAGCCTGCCTTGATGGAGAATTCACTGTCAAACAGCTGCAAGAACGCCCGTTCCCTGCCCTGCTACCCGCCAATCCGGATTTCCAGCCCATCCATCTATTGGACGGGCAAGAACTAGAGATTTTTGGCGTCGTAACCTATGTACTCCACAAGACCAAACTAGGCTAAACCATGCCCAACGCCATTGCCCTCGTCGATGTGAACAACTTCTATGCGTCCTGCGAGCGCCTGTTTAGGCCAGACCTCAAGGGGCGCCCGATCGTGGTGCTATCGAACAACGACGGCTGCGTTGTGGCTCGCTCGGCAGAAGCCAAGGCGCTTGGCATCAAGATGGGTGTTCCCTACTTCCAGATCCGTCAGTTCTTCGAGGCCGTAGGCGGTGTTTGGTTCTCGAGCAACTACGCCCTCTATGGTGATATGTCACAGCGCGTAATGACCACGCTGGAAGGCATGGTGCCAACTGTCGAGGTGTACAGTGTTGATGAAGCGTTTGTTGAACTGAACGAATCCTGGGCGGGAGACCTAACAGCATATGGTCGTCAGATCCGTGAACGAATACAGCAATGGACTGGACTCACAGTCGGCGTCGGGGTCGGGCCAACCAAAACACTCGCCAAGCTGGCAAACTACGCCGCGAAGAAGTGGCCTGCGACTGGTGGAGTGGTTGATTTGCGTGATGAGGCACGTCGAGCGCGTTTGATGGCTATCACTCCGGTCGGGGAAATATGGGGAATAGGTAGAAAACTGACCACCAGGCTCGAAGCGCACGGGATCAATAGTGTGGCGGACCTAGTCGCTGTCGATGGTAAAAACCTACGGCATCGTTATGGGGTCGTTGTTGAGCGAACCGTGCTAGAGCTACGCGGCTATCCATGCGCCAGCCTAGAGCAGGACACACAAGCCAAACAGCAGATCATCTGCTCCCGATCATTCGGTGAACGGATCACACACATGAATTCCATGCATCAAGCCCTCGCAGGATATATGGAACGTGCAGCTGAAAAACTCCGGGCAGAGGGAATGTGCTGTCGCCATGTCACCCTATTCATTCGTACCACCCCCTTCAATGACAAAGAGCCCTACTACGGCAACCACGTGAGCACCAAGCTGGCTGTGCCTACCAACGATACTAGGGAGCTGCTGGGAGTGATCCACTCACAGCTCTCTCATATCTGGCGGGATGGGCACCGCTACCAAAAAGGGGGCGTGATGCTAGCCGACTTCACTCCTATCGGCAGCCAGCAGGGAGATTTGTTCGACCATCATCAACATAAGCCCCGCAGCCAGGACCTAATGCAGATGATCGACCGAATCAACCAGGGACGATTAGGAAAAATTCATTTTGGAGCTCGTGGGAGAGACAACAGTGATTGGATTATGAGGCGTGAAAAACTCAGTCCCCGCTATACCACGGCATTAGACGAATTACCCATTGCAAAGTGACAACCCGGATTTGCACTCAGCAAGGCGCTCTTGCGCCATCATTAATTCGCAACCGGTGATTCGGTCAACGCCTTTCACATCACGCATTGGTGGTTTAATCTCATGTCCGTTGAGCATTCCAGTTAGCATCCACTGCCGCAGTTGGCCCAATGAGAGCCCCAATTGCCTGGCAGCATCCAGCATTCGCCATGGCAGCTTAAATTGCAGATCGTCGGACACAGGGTCAGAGTTACCAGCCTGCAATTTTAACAAAGCCCGGTGAGCAAGGGTCTCTGCCATTGATCCAAACCGCGCTTCGCTATGGGACTTTCTGCCCTAAGTAGCTTGCCTGCCACAGGCCACGAGATGGTTGAACTGTAACGCTACCGGAACTAAATGGTTTACTCATTACACACTCTATCCTCTATAAAGGCCCAGTATGAGCGACTCGGATTGTCTCAAGCCCCTATCCGAGTCGCTCAGTATATACATTTCAAATTCTGCATAAAGAGTATGCCCATCCGGCTCGACTTGGAGCTAGTCCGATGCCATATCGGCTCTTGAAGCTGGCTGAGGGTCATGGGAAATCAGGTTAGTTTATGTTGTTTTCTCGGTAGAATACAATTAGTCTGTACGAATAATGGACTAAAAACGGTCGTTTTTTGGGGGGGGATGTGAACATTGTAGATGCTCTTGTTCTTAAGAAATTAATGAGCGTTGGTGATGAAACGGTTCTGTCGATCTTAAAGTTTTCAGCGTATAGCGGAGTGTCAACGCTCGAAGAACTGGTACACCATTCCTCCAATCTAAAAATCTCAAATGTTAAATCTCGAGCAGCTCTCGAAAGTTTCTTCAACGCTGCGAACTTCCAGGCTCTCAGGGACGAAGTACAAGCTGAGATTGATTCGTTCAAAAATAAAGGAGTTGAGATTGTTCTCTTCGGTTCGAAAACCTATCCAATCTCGTTATACAATCTCCCGAAACCTCCTCCCTTTCTTTACTGCAAAGGCAATCTGAAGCTCTTAGAGAATAGGCTTTCTATAGCTGTTGTAGGAACTCGTGAAAACACCCCCAAGGGTGAAACCATAACGATTAAAACTATTCAAAAGTTTGCGACTTATGGTTTCACGATAGTCAGTGGACTTGCACTGGGTATCGATACAATTGCTCATCGCGCTGCATTAGACGCCAAAACCTCAACGATTTCTGTTCTTGTCGATGTGGATTCTATTTCTCCCACAAGTAATCGAGAACTCGCTCAGGAAATTTTGGATACGGATGGACTTCTAGTTGCGGAGAATGCTCCAGGAACCAAAGCAATACCTGCGTTCTTTGCTAAGCGAGACAGGATACAAGCAGGTTTATCTACTGCCGTCTTTGCTATTGAAACTTCGATAGATGGTGGGACGATGCACGCAGTCAAATCTGCTCTCTCTATGGAGCGTCCTGTCTTCGTTCCTGACGCACAGAAAGCTAGGTATCCAGATCTTACTATCAAGGCAATTTCAGGAACGCAACATCTAGTTAACGAAGGAAAGGCGATACCCTACACGAGCGAATCTTATGAAGATATTCAGCTTCAATTAAAAGACATCGCGAGTTCATTTAGATCGTTGAAATCAAACGGTGGCCTGCTGTGATAAAGGTCATCGTCCTCGATCTTGATGACACGCTTATTGATACATCAAGCCTCGAACCATTTCGGTCAGCTGGCCGATGGAGAGACATACACAGGTACTTTAATGGTTGTGCCGTTTATCAGGGCGTTGTCGGCCTTGTTACAACGGCTCGGTCAGTTGGAATCAAGGTTGCTATCTTCTCGAATGCGCCTTCGAATTACGTTCAGGGTCTACTCAAACACTTCAGTATCTCTGTTGATTATGTAGTAGCCTACCATGATGTAACGCAGCATAAGCCGAGCCATGAGGGCGTTACTCGTATTCTCGAGTATTTCGGTGTTAGCGCCGACGAGTCAATTTATTTAGGAGATAGCAACCTAGATCGAGACGCTGCTTTCAATGCAGGAGTTGAGTTTTTCTCAGTAGATTGGGGTTCTGCCTCGGAGATCGATTCGTCACATAAGGGAGTAAGCAATCTCTCCGAGCTTATTGGAAAAAACTCGACACCGAGTTCCGCAACAACGGGACGTTCTGAGTTAATACAATCTGGAAATAAACTTCATCTGGGATTCTATTTAGATGGTGTCAAACAGGAAGTTTGGTCTTTCAAAGATAACAAGAATCCTTCTGTACGCCGCTGGGTTAACAAGACTGTTGAGCTAGCTCCTTCATTTCCAGTTATAGATATTGTTGTTCGAGCGTTAGGTCACGCTGAGCTTAGGGCTGAAGATGGCGATAAAGCATTAGATACCTTGGGCAAGTCGCTGGCTGTTGCTTTAGGGGCTACTTACCAACCTAAGATATTAGAGAAAAAGCACGTATTAGTTAAATCGACTAATTGCAGTGCAGTACAAAGACGACAGCAGGTCGGAGGGGCCTATAAAGCCGAAGTTGATTCAATAGAAGCGAATTCAAATCCGACATTTCTTATCGTTGACGACGTATTAACTTCGGGGGCTACAACTGATGAGATAACACGCTGTCTATCTCAAGCTTTCCCGAATTCAAGTATTTACATTTTTACGTTGGTCAAAACTCTCTATAGATTAGAGCTAAGTACTGACAGCATTGAACAACAGCACAATAACCAACTATTTTCAGATTTGTACAACCCAATCATCGACTCGCTGGCGGATGAAAGTGAACTATCTGGATATGTCAGGCCGAAGTCTAGTCGTAGGCTTGTAAGCAAGAAGTTTTCTGCTAACTACGCGAGAACCAACCATAACTTCATTTTCCATAATCTTCTCAACTATTCTATCTCGTCTGAAGTGGCGTCTGGTCAGCTATTTGGAGCAATTCAAGTTCTTAAAAACATACTTCAGAGAGGGAAGCCTACAATAGCCTCGCGAAAACTGAGGAAAGCATTTGGCATTGAGCTGGAACAGAGCGCTCTTAATACACCAGCTCAGGCTCTTTTGTCAGATAAGTCAGTTTTTTGGAACAGATTAATTCGAGGCAACAAACAGTCTGGAAGCTACCCAGCGAAAAGGTTTTTTGATGAGCTGATTCCGAAGTATTTCGGTAAGTACATTTTTGTAAAACAGCTAATGCTCCCTGAAGTCCAGATTTACGATATGACTCAGGTCTACGTTGAACAATTCCAGAACCGACAGGTAGATTTTTACATTCCTCAAGTTGGTTTAATTATTGAGATAGACGGTCAGCAACACCAAAATTCTCAGCAGTTAGATGAGATGAGGGATTTGTTTACTGAAACCCAGGGACTGAAGACTGTTCGGTTCACTGTTCAAGAACTGGCATCTGAGAACCAGTCATTTATCAGTAAGATAAATTCGATTATTTCTCACATTCAGATCGTAGATGGCCTAGAGCGTGACGGTGTCCTAACGCCTCCTAATGGTATTTCTTTATTGAATTACCAAGAGGTTTATGAAAATGGAGCTGATGTTACCGACCCACGATTGAGGCTGACCTCGGCGTTGCGTTTCCAGTTACTGTTATTGGAGCTTCTTGAACGCGGTCAGATCAGACTAGGAGAGTTGAAAAAACTATTCATAGTCAATCGTGATGGCACAGATTTTGCTGAAGCGGCACTAGACGACCTGAACGATTTGTTATCGAATCTCTTGCGTCTCATTGGTATTGAAGAAAGGCGAATTGAAGTAGCGCTGATCGAATCAGATGAGCTTCCGAGCGAACGGTCTGGTGAAAATATATTCATCGACTTCAGCATACTGGAGCGTTATGACGATTCCTTTCAAGTTAACAAAGACGTCATATATTCACGTACGGATTACTTCGATTTCTATCGATACTTCGAAGATTCTGATGCTGTTTCAATAGAAACCAGTCAATTAATTGACTATGACTTCTTCGAGCTTTCATGCAGTGATCCCATTGCCTACAAGCTAGATCTTAGCCCAGGCAGCGAGCAGCGAGAGTCTCTGAGATACTTCCTCAGCAACCTGTTTCTACCATACCTAGAGGATGTAGATTTCAGGGAAGGGCAGGTTGGTATCATAGGATCTGCACTTTCGAGAAACGGCACAATAGGATTGTTGCCTACAGGTTCGGGTAAGTCGATTTGCTACCAGCTGTCTGCGGTTCTGCAACCAGCTGTTAGCTTTGTCGTGTGTCCGATAAAGAGTTTGATGTATGACCAGAAAGCCGATTTGGATAGCATCGGCTTCACTCGAAGCAATTTTATTACTAGTGATTTGAAGGCAGGAGAGAAGGCCAAAGTTCAGAGCGATTTCGGACGTGGTAAGTACTTCTTCGTTTTCATATCGCCTGAGCGATTCCAAACCCATGCGTTTAGAAAAGAGATGTTGGCTATCGGACTAGATCTCTCATTTGCCTACGCGGTGATCGATGAAGCTCACTGTTTGTCTGAGTGGGGGCATGATTTCAGGACGTCTTATCTTAACCTGGCAAATACAATTGGACGGTTTGCTCCCAGTGCAATTTATATAGGCCTAACTGCAACCGCATCAGTTAACGTCCTAAAGGATATTCAAACAGAGTTTGATATCCCCGATGATTTTGTCCGCACACCCATGGACTTCACTCGCGAGGAACTCTCATTCCACGTTATCGACGATAAAGGCCGCAAAGTTGATGCAGCCGTCGAACTTGTTTCTGAAATGGAGCGTAAATGGAATTCCGACGGGGAATATGGCAATAAGGCGGGAATCATATTCACTGCCACCGTCAACGGGTCTAAGGGTTGTCATAGCTTAGCGGGCCGAATTTCAACACTCTTGAATATGGATGTTAGATATTTTTCGGGGTCTGCTCCGAAAATGGGGGTATTACAGGGAGAGGCTTTCGATAGATATAAGCGCCAAGTTCAAGACGATTTTAAAGAAAATAAATACCGCCTACTTACTGCTACTAAGGCATTCGGAATGGGCGTGAATAAGGGGAATATTGCCTATACGGTTCACTTCGGAATACCTGGGTCGATGGAAGCCTTGTATCAGGAAGCAGGCAGGGCAGGGCGAGATAAAAAATTATTCAAGGAAGTACCCGCAGATTGCTATGTGCTTCTCACAAAAGAGCCCAATTCAGCTATTCTCGACAAGATTTGGGACGCTAGTACGAACGTCAAAGATCTGAAGGAGTACGTGAAGTTATTGAGTCGAGATAGCGACCTGAACACAAATCTGTTCCTGATGACAAACAGCTTGGACACAATCAATGATGAGTTCAAGTTGATGGCAAACGTATACGAATTCTTTAAGTACAATCAGGAACACAACACGGTGACCATTACTGCCAGGCAGTTTGGTACGGAAAAGTATAAATTGGAAAAGGCTATCTACCGTCTTTCTCAATTAGGTATTGTTTCTGACTGGGTAATCGAAGACTTTTTTAATGGCACGCTCTATGTCGAGTTCCAGTGCCTATCGGAAGAAGGTCTTGAAAATAAAATTGAGCATACCGTCAGAAAGTATGATCCTGAGTTCAAACTCGCGGATGTGTTCAGTAGTGATAACCAGTACTACAAAATTCTCTGCGACAAGTTAAGAAAAGGGTCTATCGATAAATCGCAATTTATCTTTCTTGTTCTTTTACTCTGGTCCTATGACCATTTTGTCTACAACCGTCGCCAGTCACAGAAGAACGTTTATGAACAATGTAGTTTATTCGCTGAAGGCAGGATGGACGACAAAGAATTTAAGGAGAAGCTAGAGGGTTATTTCAGGCACGACAAGTCGAGCCAACTTCTGCTCAATATGGCTGAGAATTCTGTGTCGGCGAAGATATGGCCATCAGTATTTTTTGAAACTGATGAAGAAGAGCGCACGGAACATCTAGTAGGCAGCGAGAAGATGACGCTCCTACGAGGTCAACTTTCTCGATTCCTAGAGTCATACAAAGATAATGCATTCTTGAACTACTTGAGCGGTGTACTGCGACTAGCTTCCGATGAGTTTGATGATGCAGATGGAGAGCGAAGAATGGCAGCGTCTTTTGATCGATTGATTAGTGATAATAGGGATGAAGCACTAGAGCTGGTCCGAAAAACTATGCAGCTAAAGCCAATGTTCTCTGAAAATGCGCGAAGCCGCTTTGCTCGTTTGGTCCATGAGAAATTTGATGATTTGGATGTTCTTGGGGAGGTAAATGAAGAGCTAGGGGATCCGTTCTCCTATCACACTTTGTTAGCTCCACTAGCAAATAGGCTTGAAAAACTTACCAGCCAATACAAGGGGATTAATTGGTGAATGACATACAGAAACTACACCGAGTAATCGATTCACTCGAAGAGCAATCGGAGCAAGTGGCAGAGTTTAATGGCCTGTTAAGCGCAGTTAACGATGCAAGAACAGAGATAGAGGCTGCGAAATCAACCCTCGCAAATCTAGCTACTGAACAGGGTGAATGGGTTACGAAGAACTCGAATAAATTTGAAGAGTTTGAAGGTCGCCTGACGTCACTTAATGACCTTCTAGGCCAGATCAAAGATGAACAGTTTAAACTAAGGCGTGACGTAGCAGCCTTGACGTTCGTAACACCTGATCAGTTTGAACAAGGCCGCGCAGCAATTGATAGCTGCATTGCTAAACAATTTGGCGAATTGAACAGTAAGTTAGAGGCTGTGGCGGAGTCTCAGAAAAGATCGATAAGTGGGCTACGAGCCATAGTTGTTTTAGGTATATTGGTGTTGGCTGGAGGTATCGGACTTCTGACTATGAACATGGTTTAATTTTCAGATTACCATTCAGTTTTTAATTGTAATCAATAAGTTGGCTTCGGCTTTGCCAGTGGCGCACCTCGCAGCCAGTTGCAGGAGTTGGCCAGCCTAGCTTTTATAGAGCGTAGCGAAAACATAGTGCTGCTGGGCCCAAGCGGAGTGGGCAAGACGCATCTTGCCATCGCACTGGCCTATCGGGCTCTGATGGCTGGCATCAAGACCAGATTTATCAGCGCAGCAGACCTGATGTTGCAGCTGCAAGCAGCTCAACGACAGGAGCGGCTTAAAGCCTACTTCAGCCGTGTCGTGATGGGGCCGCGTTTACTGGTGATCGATGAGATAGGCTACTTGCCGTTTGGGCGTGAGGAAGCAAACCTGTTTTTCAATGTGATCGCCAAACGTTATGAGAAAGGGAGCCTGATCTTGACGAGCAATCTGCCCTTTAGCCAGTGGGCCAGCACCTTTGCCGATGATCAGACACTGACGGCAGCTATGCTCGATAGACTGTTACATCATGCACACATCGTTCAGATCAGCGGTGAAAGCTATCGTTTGAAAGAGAAACGCAAAGCGGGGGCCACACCCAAAACCAATCCTGATTACCCATGACCCTCAGCCAGCTTCAAGAGCCGATATGGCATCGGAGGGCTTGCCACGACTGCATGCCCCAATTCAACCAACATGCTCTTGAGGTCAAAACGATGATTAAACCGGAAGCAGTATTCCGCAAGATGCCTTGGTAAATGCTTCGCTCCGAGCGTATGGCAACTGCCCCGCAGCGAGTTTTTCACATTTCCTATCATCGTGTTTACCCAGTTGAATGCCGGATGATCCAGCCAGTCCAGGTTGCCCCCGGTGACAACACCCAGGTGCTCACAATTGGCCTCCTTGACCACTTTGAAACAGGCCAATCCATCGGATATCACCGCGCTACCACTGGCAATATGCCGTTTTGCCCAATCAGCAATGACGTTTTGAAACCATCGACCACCGTCATCCGCATCTTGATTGGATGCCCTCCCTTGTTCAGGGCCACTGCTGCCACAAACGGCGTCTTGCCTGCCACGCCCCGACCCCGTTTGCCACCACGGCGCTCGCCACCTCAGTAGACATCATCGAGCTGAATGATGCCGCTGATGGGCTGCTTGTCATCGGACTCTTTCATGGCTTGCAGCAGCTTGTGCTTGAGCATCCAGGCGGTGTCATATTACTCGTTGCTGGAGACCGCCAAAGCCAATCAACTGGAGCCGTCAGCGTATATCAATTATGTGCTGCGCGGATCGGCGAAGCGGACAGCCTGGAAAAGCTGGAAGCGCTGCTACCGTGGAATGTGGCGCTGGAGCCGATTTCAAAAAAAGTGGTGCAATACAACGAAGGCAAGTAGGTCGATTTAACGGCGCTTACGGTGTATGCTACGCCGCCCCCGGTGACGACACCATTACGGTGTCAGGCTCCATGGGGCGCTATATAGGTACAGATTCAGGTCATGAAGGGGCAAGTATGTCCATACAAGGTTCGTTGAGAGCACAGTTACTGGCGTTGTTGGGCGGAAGTATTCTTCTTCTCGTCATCATCTCGTTGTTATGTTTCCGTCTGCTGGAGCACGGGGTCGAAGATTATCAATCCCTGGTTAACAGCACGCTGCAAGAGTCGACGCTGGTTGAGCGGGCCAATCTGGAGTTCAAGAGCCAGGTTCAGGAGTGGAAAAATGTCCTGCTGCGCGGCAAGGATCCGGAGGCTCTGACCAAGTATTGGACCCGGTTTGAAGAGCAGGAGCGTGCGGTCAACCAGACGCTGGCGCAACTGAGCCAGTTGGCCGGGCAGTGGCAGGATCAGGAGTTGGTTGCCCAGGTGCGGAGCCTGAGTGATGAACATCAGAAACTCGGGCTGGCCTATCGTCAGGGCAAAGAGAAGTTTGTTGCCGCTCAGGGCGACCCGACTGTGGGGGATCAGGCGGTGAAGGGTATCGATCGGGCAACCAGCGAGCAGATGGAGGCTCTGGTCAAGCATCTGCATGAAGAAGGCAATCGTCAGGCCCAAGCCATTAGTGAGGAGACCCGCAGCCAAGCCATTCTCGGCGTGGTATTCCTGATTGTGGCGTCATTACTGGTGGGGGTGCTCAGTCTCTGGTTGGTGAATCGCCAACTGCTGGTGCCGATCAAGGCGCTCACCGACTTCATTATCCAGTTGAGCCATGGCAAGTTTGATCGACCCTTTGCGCTGCAACGGCAGGATGAACTAGGTGCCCTGGCCAAGGCCGCCAATACCCTGCGCGATTTCTTGGGGACGACCTTTTCCCAGCTCAAGTTGAGTGGCGAGCAGCTGGATAGTGCCAGCCATGAACTCAAGGAAATCTCAGGGTTGATGGCCAAGGGCACCCAGGATCAATTCTCCCGCACCGATATGGTGGCTACCGCGATGCACGAGATGTCGGCGACGGCGCAGAATGTCGCGGAGAATGCCGCATCGGCCGCCCAGGCGACGGATCAGGCGGACCATACGGCTCACGAAGGCGAGCAAGTGATGCAGGACACCATAGGCGGCATTGCCCAGATGGGTAAAGAAATTGACAACACGGCTGGCGTTATAAAACAACTGGATGAAGATAGCCGCCGCATCAGTACCGTGCTGGAGGTGATCCGTTCCATTGCCGAGCAGACCAACCTGCTGGCCTTGAATGCGGCGATTGAAGCGGCGCGGGCCGGTGAGCAGGGTCGCGGCTTCGCCGTGGTCGCGGACGAGGTTCGTACCCTGGCCAAGCGCACGGCGGACTCTACGGCGGAAATCAACCAGATCATCGCCAAGGTACAGCGTGGCACCCAGGAAGCGGTACAGGCGATTGGTAGTAGCCAGCAACTCAGCCAGCAGAGTATCGAACAGGTGACGGTCGCGGGTCGCAAGTTGCAGAGCATCACGAGCTCCATCAGCCAGATCCACGGCATGAACCAGCAGATCGCCACCGCCGCCGAGGAGCAGACGCTGGTGGTGGAAGATATCGCCCGCAACCTGGTGGATATCAAAACCATCGCCACCGAGAACGAAGAGAACGCCCACCGCACCCAGGGTGCCAGCGACCAGTTGCATCAAACCGCGGTCGACCTCAACCGCGCCATGCAAAAGCTGATGGCCTAAATCAAAACCGGGCCCCGCGGATAGCGGGGCCCGGTTTTTCCTAAACAGATGCAAACGGCTTCCCCTAGCGCATCCCAGGGCGGGATCGCACTTTGTTAATGAAATTTCTGATTACCCATGACCCTCAGCCAGCTTCAAGAGCCGATATGGCATCGGCGGGCTTGCCACGACTGCATGCCTCAATTCAACAAACATAAAAATCAAACAGGCTGTAGCCTTTCTGGAATTGGACTTTGCTTTTGGCCATGATCTCGTACCTCAGTAACTGTACGTAAGATCAGTATAGCTCGTGGTGACTGCTAATCATGGGTAATCAGGAAACCAATTAACCCCATGTCCGGGTGGATCACTTTTCAATCGGCGAAATTAGCCAGAGTGGATCAGTTTTCGGTCGGCGTTGACACGTAACAAATTTTTATATTTACCTTCCTGATTACCCATGACCCTCAGCCAGCTTCAAGAGCCGATATGGCATCGGAGGGCTTGCCACGACTGCATGCCCCAATTCAACCAACATGCTCTTGAGGTCAAAACGATGATTAAACCGGAAGCAGTATTCCGCAAGATGCCTTGGTAAATGCTTCGCTCCGAGCGTATGGCAACTGCCCCGCAGCGAGTTTTTCACATTTCCTATCATCGTGTTTACCCAGTTGAATGCCGGATGATCCAGCCAGTCCAGGTTGCCCCCGGTGACAACACCCAGGTGCTCACAATTGGCCTCCTTGACCGCTTTGAAACAGGCCAATCCATCGGATATCACCGCGCTACCACTGGCAATATGCCGTTTTGCCCAATCAGCAACGGACTTGGTTTTGAAACCATCGACCACCGTCATCCGCATCTTGATTGGATGTCCTTCCTTGTTCAGGGCCACTGCTGCCACAAACGGCGTCTTGCCTGCCGCGCCCCGACCCCGTTTGCCACCACGGTGCTCGCCACCCCAGTAGACATCATCGAGCTGAATGATGCCGCTGATGGGCTGCTTGTCATCGGACTCTTTCATGGCTTGCAGCAGCTTGTGCTTGAGCATCCAGGCGGTGTCATATTTGACGTCCAACTGGCGCTTTAGCTCCATCGCTGACAAGCCAGTTTTGGTCTGTGACAGCAGCTGCATCGCCAGAAACCACTTGGTCAGTGGGAGTTTTGTGTTTGCAAAAATCGTGTTTCCAGTCAATGACATCTGGTGACGGCAGTTATTGCATTGCAGCACGCGTGGCCGACTTTTCAGGCGACAGCAGGTCTTGTTGGCGCACTCAGGACAGATGAAACCGTTCGGAAAACGCCAAGCAAGCAGCGCGTTTTCGCACTGCGCTTCAGTGCCATAGTCCTTGAAAAAATCAAACAGGCTGTAGCCTTTCTGGAATTGGACTTTGCTTTTGGCCATGATCTCGCACCTCAGTAACTGTACGTAAGATCAGTATAGCTCGTGGTGACTGCTAATCATGGGTAATCAGGTTTGTGAATGATGTAGTTATCGAGGATCAACGTGATGGTTTTGGCTCGTCGGTAGTGGTGGCGCAGCTTTTCCAGCATGGCAATAAACAGCGATGAGTTTTTCTAGATCCCGCTGACGTAAAGTACCCTTCCGTTGCCTGCGTGGAGAACGCCTGCCAGATAATGCTTGGCATTCTGCCCCGGTGTGACAATCCGCTTTTGCTGCGCTCTGAACATCCAGTCGGCTCCTAATTTGGGATTGAGGTCTATATCGACTTCATCCTCATAAAACACCGGATTATCGGCATCACAGCGGGCCAGCGCGGCGTCGATATTCGCCATTTTTTCCTGATAGGCTGGGTCTTTTATCCGCAAGGTCGGCACGGGCCTGCGCCAGACAATGCCCATACGAGGTAACCATCGGCGGAGCGTGGAGGCTGCCACATTGAGCCCTGTTAATCGATTGATTTTTATATGCCAATAGTTCAGTACACCAACGGCTGCGCTGATAACCAAAATCTTGCGGAGAAAACTGCATGAGCAGCACCAGTAAGGTGACAATCTTGGCGATAGGTAAGACTGGGGCACGGCCAGCCGGTAAGGCTTCTAGCGCATCTATGCCTTCATCTCGATACCACCGAAGCCAACGACCGATGGTCGAGCGCGCAGCGCCGGTAAGGTGATGAACATCGGTGATCGTGCGTCCTTCATGTAACAGCAAGATGGCCATCAAGCGACGAGCATGTCCTTTATCACGGGTGGCATGGATGATTTTGTGAATGCGGCGCCGTTGTGGTCGTGGCAGAGGTGGTAGGATAGGCATCAACTCAGTCCTTTGGGTGTGGCTTGTTTTGTTTAGCGACTAATGAGATCGCACAAACTGGACTGAGTTCCCTTCCTCCGGTGATCTACTATTCGGAACAGCTATTTAGCCCTTTGATTCTGAGACACGTCTATCGATTCTGGCCGTTCATCAAGAGGCACTTCTAAACGCAATCAACCCCCTCAAAAGCCTCTCCACGGCCTCCAGCCTGCCCCGCAAATCGCGTTTCTCTGCAACGGTATTGCTGATGGCACTTTCAATCGCTGGATCCAATATGGAGAAGTCCACTCTTAATTGCTGGTACTCAGCGAGCATTGAATCACATTCCTGCAACCCCTTACGGTAGTGCTGTGCTCTCGCGATCAGTCCTTCCAGGACGGATTCATACGTTTCCGACTTACGCTCCTTACCCGATTCCGTTACAAGCGCACAAGGCCCAATAAATTCCTCTTTGAAATGCACTTCATCGAACTTGGGAGTCCTGATGAAATGAGAACAGCGCTTCCCATCATCAACATGCTTCCTTTTTAGAAGTCCCTTATTTACGAGCTTGATCAGATGCCGATAAATGAAGGTATAACGATAACGCCGCTGACGTATCTGCGATTCTGCTTTGTCACCAAAAATGGCATTTACAAATCCTATCGCAGTGAAGTCATCCATCTGCCATCGAATGAGTGCGGTGTAGAGCGCGGTTGGTAACCACACGGTCTGGGAGCTCATAAGTAATCCTGGGCCTCGAACGAAAACACTTAGTGGAAATCTAAACTCGTTTGCGGATTATAATCCGTGGTCGTTAGCCAGACAACCAGAGATAGTGCTCGCCAGCGAGAGGCGAGACATGCAAGAGCTAGCAAAAAAATTTGGTGATGCTGTACGTGATAGACGGCTTCAATTGGGCGTATCGCAAGATGCACTCGCATATGCGGCCGAAATTGATAGAAGCTACGTAGGACGAATTGAGCGTGGTGAGGTCAATGTCACCCTGGAAAAGGCTTATCGTCTTGCCAGGGTTATGGGGTGTGACATTCGCGATCTGCTGCCATAGATATATTTGCCAAATAATTATCTCTTCACCCAGATAAAACTAAATTTCCCTATAATTATTCACAGTGATGGCATAGCGAGTACCATCAGGCATATGAGTGAGCAGACCTAAGGGCATCTGCGTGTGCGTGGCTTCATGCAGCGCAAGCTGCAAGCTCCCAAAAAGCATTCGAAACGAAAACGAGCTCCCGCCTTGTCTATCTACTGGTTGCTGTAGCGCCACACAGCAGCAATACATCCAGTTTTTCATTAGCTCCGGTCTGAGATTTTCAGCCTGTATCTCCATCCTCATTACCAGCTCTGCTGTTCTGCTGCATGTGTTATATTCGGCTCAAACATTGAGCCGAATGATGGGCTGGGTCGGCTCATTATTGAGACCCTAGCATGTTGGATGAGGAAATAATGGAACCATTGTGGATTTGGCAACAAGCAGATTGGCCCCATTTTCGTTGGCAGGATAGCGAGATATTGCCCAGATTACGGCACGTTCAACGCAGGCAGGGAATTCTAATCGGTCGTCATTCCAGGTTGGGGAACTCCGACCAAGCGTTAGATACGTTACTGGCTAACATCATCTCCTCATCCGCTATCGAAGGCGAACGCCTCAATGCCCAATCTGTGCGTTCCTCCCTTGCTCGGCGGTTAGGTGGGCCACAAACTCAGTCATATCCAGTATCAGAGCGCTCAGAGGGGCTCGCGGCCATGATGTTGGATGCCATCGACAATCATGAACAACCACTGAGTATAGAACGCCTTTACCAATGGCATCGTTGGCTGTTCCCCGTCAACGAATGGTCGGTGCAGCCAGTGAATGTAGGACAGTTGCGAGGAGATGAGCCGATGCAGGTTGTCTCTGGGCGTGTTGATCGCCCCATCGTGCATTTTGAGGCACCGCCCAGAGCAACTCTGGACGATCAACTGGCCGATTTCACCCTCTGGTTTAACCAGACTCGGCATGATCCCACGATAGATCCCCTTCTTCGTGCGGCGATTTGCCATCTCTGGTTTCTGACCCTGCACCCCGTTGATGATGGCAATGGGCGGTTAGCGCGGGCACTGACCGATCTCGCGCTGTCACAGGCTGACAGCCACAGCATGCGGCTGTATGCCATGCCAGTTGCTATTCTAGAGCTGCGGGGTGACTACTATCGAGCGCTTGAGTCAGCGCAGAAGGGCTCGTTGGATATTACCTCCTGGATCTGTTGGTTTCTCGACACACTGGATTTCTCCATAGAGCTGGCATTACAAAGTATCGCCCGTAGCCTTGCCACGGCATCTTTCTGGCAGCGGCACTGTCATGACGGCCTGAGCCCAGAGCAAACCAAAGTGATTAACCGCCTACTGGATGGCGGCGAACAGGGTTTTGAAAATGGCATCAGTGCCAGTCAATATCAAAAAGTCGCCGGAGTCAGTAAGCCCACGGCCACACGCCATCTTGCGCAATTGCTGGATAGGGGGTGCATTGAGAAATTACCTGGTGGCGGACGCAGTACACGCTATCAGATCCGCTGGGGAGATATTGGCTTCACGATGGGAGTCTGAAAAGACTCTATCTGTTAAATTGTTTGGACTCTCCCTGCGGGAGTTGTTTTAATTTGGTGGATTAGAGCCTCTATTGACGAACTAATAAAGCACATAAATTAAATTTTGACGCCATGATGAGTGCCGTCAGGCATATGAATGAGCAGATAAGATGGCATTCTCTTGGGTGTGGCCCCATGCAGCGCAAGCTGCGGAAATCCCCGCGATAAATCTAGTTACGGGCATCTCACCTTTTAATGTATTTTTGAGAAACCTCATGTACAGTATCCGTATCTATTTAAGTTGATATGAAGGATCTTTAATGAGAACGGTCGAGTTTCTCCAGTACACTTTACAGCCAAGTACAGGTAATGAATTTCATCAGATCATGCGAAGTGTCAGCGTTCCTTTGCATCAGGCCGCAGGAATTGATGTAGTCACTTATGGTCAGTCGCAACATGATCCAGACAGCTATGTTTTGATTCGAGCCTTTGATAACCCTGAGCATAGGGAAAAATCTCTTGATGCCTTTTACCAAAGCGATATTTGGCGCAATGGCCCAAGAGAGGAAATTATTAACAGCATTGCTGTTAGTGTTATGTCTGTTGTGTCGATGGAGTCAGCGACTATTGATGCTCTTCGTCAGACCAGCTACACCTCTATGTCTGTCTAGGAATAATGACACATTCTGTTAGATAGATTCAGAAGCAATAGCTCGGATTGCTTCGTAAGATGCTGTCTGTATGAAACCATTTAATCCATGTTGGATTATGAAAAATTAAATATTGACGCCATGATGCGTACCATCTGGCATATGGACAAATAAACTCAGCCGACAGTCTTGGCTCTCCACTGACCTTTTGAGCGACAACAAACTATCGAGAACATCGGGAGCAATTTCAGGAACATCACCAGGCCCGAGATTTGAAAGCAGTTTGGTCACACTGAGACGTACCATTTGCTCTTCGGCAAGAGCCTTGGCTCTCTGTGCGTATTCCGGCGAAGTTGAACAGCCATTCCGGCCAACGTGAACACCCTGATCCTTAACGCGCTCACGTCACCCCGTTTCTAACTCGAGTGTTCAGATTGGGTCAACTCACTTCTCCTCTTTCTCA
>NZ_PQLN01000008.1:0-72752 GCF_002919855.1 Aeromonas sp. ASNIH8
GATTACGACGACATCCTTGATGCCTGCACATCGGCCTGGAAGCACTTTATTGCCGATGTGGAGCGGGTGATGTCACTTTGTAGCCGAGATTGGATAAAACTGACCTAATGTTTAATCCGATTGGTATAACAATTCACATGAGGCATGAAAAAGGCGCCCGCAGGCGCCAATGGAACAGGAGTGTCGAACCGTCTTCACTGTCCGTCTCCGGGGGGCAAGGGGCCCCTCAGATGGCAACGGGGGCCTTGATGCCGGGATGGGGATCATAGCCCTGGATCTCGAAGTCCTCGAACCTGTAGTCGAAGATGGAGTCCGGCTTGCGCTTGATCACCAGCTGCGGCAAGGGCCGCGGCTCACGGCTGAGCTGCAGCGCCGTCTGCTCCATGTGGTTGGCATAGAGATGCACGTCGCCCCCGGTCCAGACGAAGTCCCCCACCTCGAGGTCACACTGCTGGGCCATCATGTGGGTCAGCAGGGCGTAGCTCGCGATGTTGAACGGCAGGCCGAGGAAGACATCGCAACTGCGCTGGTAGAGCTGGCAGGAGAGCTTGCCGTCCGCCACATAGAACTGGAAGAAGGCGTGGCAGGGAGCGAGCGCCATCTTGTCCAGCTCGCCCACGTTCCAGGCGGAGACGATGATGCGGCGAGAATCCGGGTTTTGCCTGATGTCGTCCACCGCCTTCTGGATCTGGTCGATGACAGCCCCGTCGGCGGTCGGCCAGGAGCGCCACTGGGCGCCGTAGACCGGGCCCAGATCGCCGTTCTCGTCGGCCCACTCGTCCCAGATGCTGACGCCGTTCTCTTTGAGGTAGGCGATATTGGTATCGCCGTCGAGGAACCAGAGCAGCTCGTGAATGATGGAGCGCAGGTGACACTTCTTGGTGGTCACCAGCGGGAAGCCTTCCGCCAGATTGAAGCGCATCTGATGACCAAACAGGGAAACGGTCCCGGTCCCGGTACGATCGGATTTGACTGTCCCCTCGTCCAGGATCTTCTGCATCAGGTCGAGATAGGCACGCATTACTTGGCCTCCTTGGGCGCATTGCCGAACAGACGGGGCTGTTTATAGGCGGCCCAGACCATGAGCGCCCCCGCCACTATCATCGGGGTGGAGAGGATCTGGCCCATGCTGATCTCGTTGAAGTAGAGGCCCAGCTGGCTGTCCGGCTGACGGACGAACTCCACCAGGAAGCGGAACAGGCCGTAGAACAGCAGGAACAGGCCTGAGATGGCGCCGCGGGGTGGATGCTTGCGCCAGAACAGGTTCAGGATGATGAAGAGCACCACCCCTTCCAGGGCGAACTGGTAGAGCTGGGACGGATGGCGCGGCTCGGGGCCCGCCTCCGGGAAGATGATGGCCCAGGGCACATCGGTGACCCGCCCCCACAGCTCGCCATTCATGAAGTTGCCGATGCGACCGACGCCGAGGCCAAAGGGGATGAGCGGCGCCACGAAGTCGGCCACGGTGAAGAAGTGGCGCTGGGTCTTGTGGGCAAACCAGATCATGGCGGTGATGACCCCGATGAGACCACCGTGGAACGACATGCCCCCGGTCCAGATCTTGAACAGGTAGGTCGGGTCGGCGAGGAAGAGATCGAAATTGTAGAACAGCACGTAGCCGATGCGGCCACCGAGAATGACCCCGAGGAAGCCGTAGAACAGCAGGTCGGAGACCTCGTTGCGGGTCCAGCCGCTGTTCGGCGCATCGGCGCGACGGCCCGCCAGCCACATGGCGAAGGCGAAGCCGAACAGGTACATGAGACCATACCAGCGAACCGATAGTGGTCCCAAACTGAATGCTACGGGATCAATCTGCGAGAAAATCCAATATCCGTCGTGCTGCATAAGCGGTCCCAGTCATAGGAAAAGCCGCATTCTCCGATCATTCGCCAGCAGGAACAAGACTGAATATCAATCTGGCAGCCTGACCTTGTGGCCCGCCCGCAGCAAGCCGCCCAGCCCGTGTTCTTCCAGGTAGCGGGCAAACAGGCCGCGCAGCACGTGGGGATTGTCGTGCTTGAGGCCATCGGCCAGCAGCGTCTTCAGCTCCCCGAGGTCGGATTGACGCAGCACGTACTTGATGCGCGAAATATTGTGGGTATTCATGCTGAAGCGGCGATAGCCCATGGCCAGCAGCAGCAGCACGCCGACCGGATCGCCGGCCAGCTCGCCACAGACCGAGACCGGCTTGTGGTAGCGCTGAGAGGCATCGACCAACAGTTGCAAAGCGCGGATCACCGCGGGATGGAAGGCATCGTAGATGCTGGCGACACGGGCATTGTTGCGATCCACCGCCAGCAGGTACTGGGTCAGGTCGTTGCTGCCCACAGACCAGAAGTCGATGAGCGGCGCCATCTCCGGCAGGATGTACAGCGCGGAGGGGACTTCGATCATCACCCCGAGACTGGGGTAGCGGATCACCGCATCGCGGCTGGCCGCTTCTTCCGACACCTCGCGCCACGCCTGATCCAGCAGACGACGGGAGGCCTTGATTTCACTGACGCTGCTGATCATCGGCAGCATGATGGCCAGATTGTCCAGCCCTTCGCTGGCCCGCAACATGGCCTTGAGCTGCACCAAGAAGAGTTCGGGGTGATCCAGGGTGAGCCGGATCCCCCGCCAACCAAGGAAGGGATTTTCCTCCACGATGGGGAAATAGGGCAGTTGCTTGTCCCCCCCCACGTCCAGAGTCCGCATGCAAACCGGGCGATCCCGATAGGTTTCTAGGATCCCGCGATAGCGGGCAGTCTGCTCCCACTCCGAAGGGAAGCTGTCCTGCAGCATGAAGGGAATTTCGGTGCGATAGAGCCCGACCCCGTCCGCCAGATGATTGAGGGAGATCTCGGTATCCGCACTCAGCCCTGCGTTGAGCAGCAGAGAGACCTTGGTGCCGTCGGCAGTCTCGGAGGGCTGGCTGTCGACGCTACGCACCAGGGTGTCGAGTGCCCGCTCCTCACTCAGCAGTTGCCGGTACTCGGTCAGGATCACCTGGTTGGGTTCGATGAAGAGATCGCCGCTGTAGCCATCGATGACCAGAGTGCGCCCGCCGATGTCACCGAGGGGCAGATCCACCCCCATGATGGCCGCCACCCCCATGGCACGGGCCAGGATGGCGGCATGGGAGTTGGTCCCGCCCTTGAGCGACACCACACCGCTCAGAAATTCCCTCGGGATCTCCGCAAGGATGGTGGCCGTCACTTCATCGGCGACCAGCACCACGGGTTCGCCGATGGTGAGCTGCTCGGGTTCGTCCTGCACCAGCCGGCTGATGAGCCGCTGGGCGATGTCTTTCACATCGGTGGAGCGCTCCCGCAGATAGGGATCCTTCATCCCCTTGAACTGCTCTATCAGCCGATCGCTGATGAGTTTGACCGCCGAGATCGCCGTCCAGTGTTCCTTGCTGACCTTGTTGCGGATGGGCTTGATGTAGCCGGGATCGTTCAACAGGTGCAGATAGATGTCGAAGATGGCGACCGAGTCCTGGCTGTAGCTCTCGCGAAAGCGCAGTGCCAGGCTCTCCAGATCATGGCGCACTTCCTCCACCGCCAGCTCGAGACGGGCAAGCTGCTTGGCATGATCCTCGTCCTTGCGCGGTGTGATGGTATTGAGCGCCTTGCGCGGACGCCACACCCAGGCCTTGGCGATGGCGATGCCACTCGCCCCGGCAATACCGCGCAGCGGCTTGCTCCAGTCGGTCTTCTGCAGCCACCCCTTGGCCTGGGCCTGGGCGATGCGGGCAGCCAGCTGAGCTGCCAGGGTGACCATGAAGGACTCCTCCCCCTCATCGAAGAGGCGGCTCTCCTTCTGCTGCACGACCAGAATCCCCACCACCTGACGCTGATGCATGATGGGAGCGCCGAGGAAGGAGCGAAACGCCTCTTCCGCCACATCGGGCAGGAACTTGAAACTGGGATGGGAGGGGGCATCGGCCAGGTTGATCAGCTCTTCACGCTGACCCACCAGACCGACGATACCCTGCTCGAACGGCAGGGTGGCCTTGCCCACAGCCGATTCGGCCAGACCATCGGTCGCAGCCAGTCGATAGCGGCGCATGTCGGGCTCGGCCACGTAGACGGAGCAGCAGTCCACCGTCATGGCGAGCCGGGTCTGGCTCACCAATGCTTGCAAGGCCTGTTCGAGGGTGTTGGCCTCGGCCATGCTTTCCACGATGCGTCTGAGTTCCGTCAGCAACTAGTTGTGCTCCTTAACGCGAGCGGTTGCGCCGCCCATCTTTTCGGTTAGCCTGCACCACGGGGACTGGCATGGCCAGCGGGGCAAACTCCTTCATCACCCGGCGGTAAACCTCCCGCTTGAAGGAGACGACCTGACGAACCGGGTACCAGAAGCTGACCCAACGCCAATCATCAAATTCCGGGTGACCATGACAGCCAAACTGGATCCTGGACTCTTTGCCAGGATCGAGCTGCAACAAAAACCATTTCTGCTTCTGGCCAATACAGACCGGTGAACTGTCCCAGCGGACGAGTCGTTTGGGTAAGCGATACTTCAGCCAGTTGCGACTGGTCGCCAGTATGGTCACATCGTCCTGCTTGAGGCCTATCTCCTCATACAGCTCACGATACATGGCCTGTTCCGGCGATTCACCATCATCAACCCCCCCCTGCGGAAACTGCCAGGAGTGCTGCCCATAGCGCTTAGCCCACAATACTTGTCCGTCACGGTTACAGATCACGATGCCGACATTGGGACGAAATCCGTCACCATCTATCACGTGATCACCTTATAAAGGCTGAATCTATAACGAGATTGTTCCACATTCACCCCGTGGCGGCAAACAGGGACTGTCATCTTCCATTCATGAATAACTTGGCATTTCAAGCAAAGTTATAAACAAATTGAAGGTTCATGCTAGGCAAGTTGCCCACCCAGACTGTGCATAAACCTGTGATCAAGCAGGTATATACAGTAGTTTTATACTGTGGCATTGCACGGAAGCATATCATACCCGATTCACTTAAAAACAAAATATACATTTAAATACATAAGGTTATAGTTTAATTGCTGGATCAAGATCCATGTCTTTTGCCTAAGAGGATCCAGCTTGTCAATTGTGAACAAGTTCGACTGCTCAAAGATCCACCAAGACGGATTTATCCACAGATATGGCGCATTATCTGCACCGAAATGGCGCTGAAAATTGGCGTACTCTCACATTTATTTCTGGTGCCACGCTTCCTTTCACCACTTTACGCCAGTTATCCAAGATTTCTGTGGATAACTGTGTGCAACAGCTCGCACAAACCCTTGGACAACTCGTTTATGCGGGGATCCGGCGGGCCAACATACTGGATAAATAAAGTAAAACCCTTTAAAATCATTTAGATATGTTGAATTCTGTCACCCATGTCTCCCTGTGTATAGTCGGGCGAGGATCGGTTACAAAATCAGCGATACCATGCAAGGATCCGTATTGCGATGTCTATTATCTCCAGAGGAGCCCTCATGCCCGCCAATCCCCAGTCAGAACAAGAGCTGCTCAGTCGAGCCTACGCCATGGCGGGCTTCACTCTGGCCCAGCTTGCCGCAACGGCAGGCATCCCCGTACCGCGGGATCTCAGGCGTGACAAGGGCTGGACAGGGCAGTTGATCGAGTGGCAGCTGGGGGCCAGTGCAGGTAGCCGTCCCGAGCAGGATTTTCCGGATCTCGGTATCGAGCTCAAGACGATCCCCGTCGATCCTCAAGGGCGCCCGCTGGAAACCACCTTTGTCTGCGTGGCCCCCCTCATCGGGGTCAGCGGCCAGCGCTGGGAGGAGTCGAACGTGCGCAACAAGCTGTCGCGGGTGCTCTGGATCCCGGTGGAAGGCAGCCGCGACATCCCTGTCGGCGACCGTCGCGTCGGCATGCCGCTACTATGGAGCCCGAATGAAGAGGAAGAAGGACTGCTGCGCCAGGACTGGGAAGAGCTGATGGACATGATAGTGCTGGGGGAAGTGGAGCAGATCAGCGCGCGCCACGGCCAGGTATTGCAGCTGCGCCCCAAGGCGGCCAACAGCAAGGCGCTGACCCGCGCCATCGGCCGCAATGGCCAACCCATCATGACGCTACCACGGGGCTTCTACCTCAAGATCGAGTTCACCCATCAACTCCTGCAGCGCCATTTTGCCCTCCCCCTTTGAACCTGTTTATCAACATCCTTGTCATAAAGCGATATAAAAATAACCAGCGCTACTTTCTTCGCAGCCAGTGACAAGGAGTCCATATGCCGATCAACAAGCAATTCCTCAAATCGCGTCCCGAGGTCAAGGTGACCTTTGCCGTCGAAAAGGAGGCCGCCGGTGATGCCGAGCAGGTCTTGCTGCTGGGTGAATTCAGCCAGTGGCAGCCCATTGAACTGAAGAGGATGAAAAACGGGGAGTTCAAGGCGACACTCAACCTGCCGACCGATGGCCCCAGCCATTTCGAGTATTGCTATCAGCTAGTGCAACCCGATGGTGAAACCCTTTATGACAACGACTGGGAGGCGGACGACTATGTGCCTGGCCCCTTCGGACGTGACAACTCGGTGGTGCGGGTCAGCCAGCCAGGTTGAGCTGGAACACCCGAAAGCGGATACAAAAAAGGCTCGCCATTGGCGAGCCTTTTCACTACCTGTCGAGCTTTTCGCCGACATACCGACACCAATTCGAATCGAATTAGTTGAGCTTCTCTTTGATACGAGCAGCTTTGCCGGACAGGTTGCGCAGGTAGTACAGTTTGGCGCGGCGAACATCACCACGACGCTTCAGTTCTACACTGTGGATCAGCGGAGAGTGAGTCTGGAATACACGCTCAACACCTTCGCCGTTGGAGATCTTGCGAACGGTGAAAGCAGAGTGCAGACCGCGGTTACGCTTGGCAATCACGATGCCTTCGAAAGCCTGCAGACGCTCTTTACCACCTTCTTTAACACGAACTTGAACACGTACGGTGTCGCCCTGGGCAAAAGCCGGGATGTCGGTACGCAGTTGCTCTTGTTCAAGCTGCTGAATAATCTTGCTCATTGTCTTTCCTTACCTAGGATAAACTGAAAACTCTACTTAACGCTGTCACGCACTTCGCGGACATACTCGGCAAGAAGTGATTCTTGCTCGTCAGTCAGAGCTAGGTTGTTAATAAGTTCCGGCCTTCTCTGCCAGGTTCGTCCGAGCGATTGCTTGAGTCGCCAGCGCCGAATCACTTCGTGATTGCCGCTTGTCAGCGCCTCGGGCACCGTCAGCCCATCCAACACCTCCGGCCGAGTATAGTGGGGATGATCCAGCAGCCCATCCGTGAAGGAGTCCTGCTCGGCACTGGCCTGATCACCCAAGACCCCCGGGACCAGACGCGAAACCGCATCGATCAGGGTCATGGCAGGCAACTCGCCACCACTTAACACGTAATCCCCGATAGACCACTCTTCGTCGACTTCGGTTTGTATCACGCGCTCATCGATACCTTCGTATCGACCGGCGACCAGAATCAGTTTCTGATTCGTCGCCAACTCGGTCACGCCCGCTTGAGTCAGCTTGCGTCCCTGAGGAGAGAGATAGATGACTTTCGCCCCGTCTCCCGCCGCTTGCTTGGCTGCATGAATGGCATCACGCAGCGGCTGAACCATCATCAACATGCCGGGCCCACCACCATAAGGACGATCATCGACCGTACGGTGTTTGTCGTGGGTGAAGTCCCGAGGGTTCCAGCACTCAATCTGCAGCAGGCCACTCTTGACGGCCCGACCCGTTACCCCGTGCTCGGTAATGGCTCGGAACATTTCCGGGAAGAGGCTAATGACCCCAATCCACATAAGAAACCTCCGGCACCCGTGTTAGCGCGGGAAACTAGAAACCAGGATCCCAATCAACTTCGATTGTTCGAGCAGTCAGATCAATATTCTTGATCACCTGCTCTTCCAGGAACGGTATCAACCGCTCCTTTGCACCAAAGGCATCTTTTACATTGGCCTCAACCACCAACACATCGTTGGAGCCGGTTTCCATCAATTCGGTCACCTTGCCCAGGTCGTATCCCTTGGTGGTTACCACGGTGCAACCAATGAGGTCACGCCAGTAGAACTCCCCTTCGGGCAACGCAGGCAACAGATCGGCGGGGACGCCAATCTCGACGTTGGTCAATGCCAGGGCATCCTCACGCACATCGATACCATCGAGTTTGCAGATCAGACCCTTGTTATGACGCTTCCAGGATGACACCCGGATTTCACGCCACGCCCCGTTCTGATTGATCAGCCAGGGGTTGTAATCGAAAATCGCTTCGGCAACATCGGTGAAGGAGTTCACTTTAAGCCAGCCCTTGATCCCGTAAACGGTCCCCAGGGTGCCCAGAACTACAGGTTTTTCCACCTTAACTCCCTACCGTTTGGCTGATTAAGCAGCTTTGGCAGCGTCTTTGATCAGCTTGGCAACGCGGTCAGAAACAGCGGCACCAGTAGCAACCCAATGCTCGATACGAGCCAGGTCCAGGTTCAGCTTTTCAGCGTTACCAGCAGCAACCGGGTTGAAGAAACCGACGCGCTCGATGAAACGACCGTCACGGGCGTTACGGCTGTCAGCAACTACTACCTGGTAGAACGGACGCTTTTTCGCGCCACCACGTTGTAAACGAATGGTTACCATATCGTCCTCATAAACATCTAATGAACAAGGCCTGCAAATACGCAGACCCTAGCTTAAAATAAGCCGCGTAATTCTACTTGGATTCGTAATAATTGCAACCAAGCCAGCTATTTTTTGCGCAGGGATTGGCATGAAAAAGGCTCACCAGGGTGAGCCTTTCTACCTGACCAGCAGGAAAATCAGAACGGACCGCGACCGCCACCACCGAATCCGGGGGGCAGCATGTTCTTCATCTGGCCCATCATCTTGCGCATGCCGCCCTTGCCGGACATTTTCTTCATCATGCGCTGCATCTCGGTGAACTGCTTGAGCAGCTTGTTCACATCCTGGACCTGCATGCCGGAGCCCGCAGCGATGCGGCGCTTGCGGGAGCCCTTGATGAGATCGGGATGGGCACGCTCTTTCGGCGTCATGGAGCTGATAATGGCCTCCATCCGCACGGTGAGCTTGTCATCCATCTGATCCTTGATGTTGTCCGGCAGGCCGGACATGCCAGGCAGCTTGTCGAGCATCCCCATCATGCCACCCATGTTGCGCATCTGGGCCAGCTGCTCACGGAAGTCTTCCAGATCGAAGCCCTTGCCACTCTTGACCTTGCTGGCCAGCTTGGCCGCCTTCTCTTTATCGACGTTGCGCTCCACCTCTTCGATGAGAGAGAGCACATCCCCCATACCGAGGATGCGGGAGGCGAGACGATCCGGGTGGAACGGCTCCAGCGCGTCGGTCTTCTCGCCCATACCGATGAACTTGACCGGTTTGCCGGTGATGTGGCGCACCGACAGTGCGGCACCACCGCGGGCATCACCGTCTGCCTTGGTAAGGATCACACCGGTGAGCGGCAGCGCTTCGTTGAAGGCCTTGGCGGTATTGGCAGCATCCTGGCCTGTCATGGCATCCACCACGAACAGGGTTTCGACCGGCTTGATGGTGGCGTGCAGATCCTGGATCTCCGCCATCATTTCGCCATCGACGTGCAGACGACCGGCAGTATCGACGATCACCACGTCATAGAACTTCTTGCGCGCCTGATCGATGGCGGCAGTGGCAATGGCGATCGGTTTCTGGCTGGCATCACTCGGGAAGAAGTCGACACCGATGTCGCCCGCAAGGGTCTCAAGCTGCTTGATCGCCGCCGGACGGTAGACGTCCGCACTGACCACCAGCACCTTTTTCTTGCTGCGCTCCTTGAGCAGTTTGGCCAGTTTGCCGACCGTAGTGGTCTTACCGGCCCCCTGAAGACCTGCCATCAGGATGATGGCCGGCGGCTGGGCAGCCAGGTTGAGCTGTTCGTTGGCCTCCCCCATCACGGTGACCAGTTCGCCATGGACTATCTTGATGAAGGCCTGGCCCGGGCTCAGGGACTTGGCCACTTCCTGGCCCACGGCTCGTTCCTTGACGCGCGCCACGAAATCGCGCACCACCGGCAGGGCGACGTCCGCCTCGAGCAACGCCATGCGGACTTCGCGCAGGGTATCCTTGATATTCTCTTCGGTCAGACGGCCGCGGCCGCTGACGTTGCGCAGGGTGCGCGAGAGTCGTTCAGTCAAATTCTCAAACATGACGCTTTCCGGTTCTTGGCGTGACACTGGGGGCATTATACCCCGGTCAGCACTCTAGGGACGATTACTCGCCGCTTGCCGCGGCGGCCTGCCATCGAACGGGCAGGTCAACAAATGGAGGGCAGTATACCCCAGTCAACGCCGGAGGACGATTATTCGCCGCACGGTGACCATCAACGCCTACTTATATGTGGGCAGTTAGCCTCTGGCACAACTGGCGAGCATATCTTGTGCAAGGTATACTGCCCCTCTTATCCATAAAGCTTGTTTGACAACGACCTGGTTATGATCGTGATCTCTGTTCTGGCCCTGGCGTTTTACCTGCTGGCCATCATCGCCTCACTGCACCTGCTGCTCAGCGCCAAGCCCGTCGGGCAAGTGTCGCTGTTCGCCTGTGTCGGCCTGGCCCTGACCGCCCATGGCATGGCGGTGGGCAGCGAAGTGCTGGCCACCCATTCCGGCCAGAATCTCAGCATGTTGAACGTGGCGTCCCTGGTCAGCCTTATCATCAGTTGCTTCATGACCTGCGTCACCCGACGCTTCAACGGCTGGATCCTGCTGCCCGTCGTCTACAGTTTTTCAGCCCTGCTGCTGGCGGCCAGCGCGCTCATTCCCGGGCGCTACATCACCCATCTGGAAGCGCACCCCCAGTTACTGCTGCACATAGGCCTCGCGCTGATGGCCTATTCGGTACTGATGATCGCCTGCTTGTTTGCCCTCCAGCTTGCCTGCCTGGACAGGCAACTAAAATCCAGAAAAATCAGCCATTTGCCAGCCATGCCACCCCTGATGACGGTGGAGAAGCGCCTGTTTCAGCTCATTTCCGCAGGTCTGCTGCTGCTGACCCTCTCCATCGCAACCGGCCTGTTCTTCCTGGAAGACATGTTTGCCCAGGGCAAGTCCCACAAGGCCATCCTCTCTATCCTGGCCTGGTGCGTCTACGCTCTGCTGCTCTGGGGTCACCATACCCGTGGCTGGCGCGGCCGCAAGGTCATCATGCTGAGCCTCATCGGCAGCTTCATCCTGACACTGGCCTATTTTGGCAGCCGCTTCGTCAAGGAAGTGCTGCTTAGCTGACACACGCACATTCCCCAACCATCCTTACAGGAGCCCTTCTTGGACAGTATCTCAACGAGTACATTGCTGATTGTTCTCGTTATCTTGATCCTTTTGTCAGCCTTCTTCTCCAGTTCCGAAACCGGTCTGATGTCGCTCAACCGCTACAAGCTGCGGCATCTGGCCCAGACCAAGCACAAGGCTGCCCGCCGGGTCGAGAAGCTGCTGGCCAGGCCGGACCGCCTGCTTGGCCTCATTCTCATCGGCAACAATCTGGTCAACATCCTGGCCTCCGCCATCGCCACCATCGTCTGCATCCGGCTGTTCGGGGATCTCGGCGTCGCCATTGCCACCTTCGGGCTGACCCTGGTGGTGCTGGTATTCGGGGAAGTCACCCCCAAGACACTGGCGGCCATGTTCCCCGAGCGGATAGCCTACCCTGCCTCCTGGATCCTCAAGGGGCTGATGGTGCCGTTCGCTCCCCTTGTCTGGCTCATCAACAGCATCACTAACCTGCTGCTGAAACTCTTGCGTCTCGAGCACAACAAGGATGACTCCCTCAATTCCGAAGAGCTGCGCACCATCGTCAACGAGGCGGGCAATCTCATTCCCAAGCACCACCAGGAGATGCTGATAAGCATCCTGGATCTCGACAAGATGACGGTGGAGAACATCATGGTCCCGCGCAGCGAGATCTCCGCCATCGACATCAATGACGACTGGAAGATCATACTGCGCCAGCTGGCCCACTGCGCCCACACCAAGATCCTGCTCTATCGCGACAACATCGATGACGTCGTCGGCTTCCTGCACTCACGGGATGCCCTGAGACTGGTCGCCCGGGATCAGTTCAGCAAGTCCAGCCTGCTGCGGGAAGTCGACCCCATCTATTTCATTCCCCAGGGGACCCCCCTCAACGTGCAGTTGGCAAAGTTCCAGCGCAACAAGGAGCGAATTGGCCTTATCGTCGACGAATATGGCGATATTCAGGGGCTGATCACCCTGGACGACATCCTGGAAGAGATTGTCGGTGACTTCACCACCTCCATGACACCGACCCCGAGTGACGAGATCCATCCCCAGCCGGACGGCTCCTTCCTGGTTGAAGGCTCCGCCAGCATCCGCGAGCTGAACAAGGAGATGGACTGGCACCTGCCCATGGACGGCCCACGGACCCTCAATGGCGCCATCCTGGAGTACCTTGAGGAGATCCCCCAACCCAACATCAGTGTCAGGCTGGCGGGCTACCCTATCGAGATTCTCGAAGTGGAGAACAACATGGTGAAGATGGCGAGGATCATGCCGCACCTGTACCGGGACGACTCAGGGTACGAGGATTGAAAAAAGGCTGCCAATGGCAGCCTTTTTGTTTCACTCGCTCTCATCATCCGGCTCCAGCACCAGAGTGGGGATGAGCTCACCGAACACCTGCTGCAACTCGTCACGGTTTGCCAGCAAATCCTGCAGCGTATAACCATCCATCACCGCGAGGAAGGCGTTCATCGCCTCCTTCAAGGCACTCTTGAGCAGACAGACGGAGACGATATGGCAGACCGGGGAGCTGCAGTCGATCCCGTCCAGATTGCCTTCCAACGCCCGGATCACTTGCCCGATATTGATCTCGTCGGGGGAGCGCGCCATGCGGATGCCACCATTCTTGCCGCGTTGTGACTGCAGATAGCCCAGTTTTACCAACTGATTCACCACCTTCACCATGTGGTTGCGGGATACGTCGTACAAGGCGGATACCTTGGCCACGCTCGACAGTTCCCCCTCCGGCAGGGTGGCCAGATAGAGCAGGGCCCTCAATCCAAAATCGGTATAGCTCGTTAGTCTCATAGTGCCTGTAGCGCCTAGCGCGAAGAATTGATGATTGATCCAGATCAATTAAACATTTAGGATGCAACTTAATAAGTGACATTCCAGATGTTCAATTAGAAAGGACCTCCTATGTTAGACCAAGCCACCATCGCCGTCATCAAGAGCACCATTCCTTTGCTCGAATCGGCGGGCCCTGACCTCACACGGCACTTTTATCAGCGCATGTTCAGCCACAATCCCGAGTTGAAGGATCTCTTCAACCTGGCTCACCAGCGTAGCGGGGGACAGCCCTTGGCACTGTTCAGTGCGGTGGCGGCCTATGCCAGGAACATCGACAATCTGGGGGCCCTGGCCGGAGCCGTTGAACGCATCGCCCACAAACACACGGGTTTCCTGATCCAGCCGGAACAATATCACATTGTGGGTAGTCATCTCTTGGCCACGCTCAAAGAAATGGGTGGCAACGCTGTCACGGAGGAGGTCCTTACCGCCTGGGGCAAGGCGTACGGTGTGCTGGCCGACATCTTTATCGGCCGGGAGAGCGAGCTCTATCGGGAAAAGGCAAGCCAGGACGGTGGTTGGCAGGGAACCCGCCCTTTCATCATCAAGGAGAAGCGTCAGGAGAGTGAACTCATCACCTCTTTCGTCCTGGCCCCCCTCGATGGCAACCCCGTGTTGCGTTTCAAACCGGGGCAATATCTCAGTATCAAGCTGGTTCATCCCGCCCTCGAGCATCAGGAGATCCGCCAGTACTCCCTCTCGGACGCCCCCAATGGCCGCGACTACCGCATCAGCGTCAAGCGCGAACCCTGGGGTCAGGCCTCCAACCTGTTGCATGATCATCTTCACATCGGTGACACGGTCGACATCATGCCGCCGGCCGGCGACTTCTTCCTGCAAGAGGAGATAGACACGCCCGTGGTGCTGATCTCCGCCGGGGTCGGCCTCACCCCCATGCTGAGCATGCTCAACCACTTGCTGGCCGAGGGCCCGGATATGGATATTCGCTGGCTTCACGCCTGCGAACATGGCGCCCACCACGCGTTCAGGGACGAGATCCGGGCAAAGAGCAGGCAATACGGGAAACTGGAGAGCCGGATCTGGTATCGGGAGCCGGGGGAGCAGGATGTCAAAGGAGAGGATTACGACTTCAGCGGCACTCTGGCACTGGAGCAGGTCACCGACCTCATTCCGGCCGACGCCCACTACTATTTCTGCGGCCCTGTCCCGTTCATGAAGGCAGTCAAAGCTCAGCTGGAGAATGTGGGCGTGCCTGCCGAGCGGATGCACTACGAGGTTTTCGGCCCCCATCAGGCTCTCTGATCCCTCCCCTGACCGGGAAAATGCACAAGGCCCACAAGCACAGCTTCGTGGGCCTTGTCATATCAAAGCGGACTATCAGGACTCAGCGCATCGCCTTGGCACGGGCGATGGCATTGGCGGGCATCCGGTTGCCGAGCCGGCTGAGCAGGCTCGCCGCCTTCTGGTGCATGGCCTTGTCACCGATGACGGCGCCGTGCAGCCAGTGATACGCCTCCTCGTAATCCAGGGGACTCCCCATGCCCTGCAGCAACATCTCCACCCACTCCATCTGTGCCCGCAAGAAGCCGAGGCTCGCGGCTTCCCGCATCAGGGTCTCGGCCCTCACCAGATCCTTCTGAACCAGGATCCCCTTCCAGTAATAGCGGCCAAGCTGTTCCAGCGCCGGCGCCAGCCCCTGGTTGGCGGCCTCCCACATGTACTGCACCCCGATCTGGGCATCCGGCTTGGTGCAAACTCCCCAGGCCAGCATGTCTCCCCAGAGGAACTGATAGGCAGGGATCTTCATCACCGAGGCCCGCGCCTCGATATCCTGGGTGAGCTGGCACCTGTCCTGCTTCACCCGGGCCAGATGGCGCCCCTGCTCTATCCAGTTGAGCAGTTCGTCCTGGCGATAGAGCGGCACGGCCTGCAACTCTCCCGCAGCAGCGGATGCCTGCGTCGTCGCCCTGGGCAACGGCGCAGCTGCCGGTGCGGACGGTACAGGTGCGGATGCGGATGGCGCCTGGGCTGGCGCTGCTGACACAGGGAGGGATGGCGTGGCGACAGAAGAGGCTGGCGTCAGGGCTGGCTGGGCCGATGATGAGGGTGCAGACGCCGCGGATGGCGGCGCGGTTGCAACCGCCACCGCCTGGGTGGGCGCAGCGGCCGAGGTGGGCTCCGCACCCTGCAAAGGGAAGCTGCACACACCGATAATGGCGATGAGGGTTCTTGGTTTTATCATAGGGATCTCCTGCTGCCTTCTGTTATCGGCAGCCAGGGCCATCTCCTTAGCCCGCTACACCCAACCCCGAAAATGACAAAGGGGAGCCTGGGCTCCCCTTGCGGTCGACGTATAGACTTACTTGACGAAGTCGACGCCCAGCTGGATGTCAGCCTTCAGGGTGGCCAGCATGCTGTCCATCGCTTCCTGCTCGAAGGCGCTCAGCTTGCCGTAGTCCAGCACGGTTTCGACACCGTTCTTGCCGAGCAGCACCGGCTGCGCGAAGAAGGTGGCGTGCTCACCGTTGCCTTCCACATAGGCACACTCGATGACGTTGGCTTCCCCTTGCAGACCCTTGATGAGCGACAGACCGAAACGGCAGGCTGCCTGACCCATGGAGAGAGTGGCGGAACCGCCACCGGCCTTGGCTTCCACCACTTCGGTACCGGCATTCTGAATGCGCTTGGTCATGGCAGCCACTTCCTCAGCGGTGAAGCTGGCGCCTTCAACCTGGGAGAGCAGCGGCAGAATGGTCACGCCACTGTGACCGCCGATGACGTTGACACGTACCTTGTCAACGTTCAGGCCCTTGGCTTCGGCCACGAAGGTCTCGCCACGGATCACATCCAGGGTGGTCACGCCGAACAGGCGACGCTTGTCATAGACACCGGCTTTCTTCAGCACTTCGGCGGCGATGGCGACCGTGGTGTTGACCGGGTTGGTGATGATGCCGATCAGTGCTTTCGGGCAGGAAGCAGCACACTTTTCCACCAGGTTCTTGACGATACCGGCGTTGATGTTAAACAGGTCGGAACGGTCCATGCCGGGCTTGCGCGCCACGCCGGCAGAGATCAGCACGACATCGGCGCCGACCAGAGCCGGGCTCGGATCTTCACCGCAGAAACCTTTTACTTTCACGTCAGTCGGGATGTGGCTCAGGTCCGCCGCCACGCCCGGAGTGACCGGGGCAATGTCATACAGGCTCAGTTCGGAACCGGCAGGCAGGCGGTTTTTCAACAGCAGAGCGAGGGCTTGGCCGATGCCACCGGCGGCACCCAGAACGGCAACTTTCATGATCAACTCCATGTCTAAGCGTAGGTTTAAGGTTGTTTCTAGTTGGGTTAACGCTGATTCTTATTGTGCGCCTCACCTTAAAGGATCCCCTCCTAAAAAACAATCTGATAACAGTTGTAATCACGGGTTCTGTGAGCCAGGGAACAAGCGGCGATGAAAGCGGAGAGGAATATGCGATAAATGGGAGGAAAGACACAGATTTCCTGTGCCCCCCTCATCATTAAGAGGTAAATGTGACTGCTTCAGGACTGGAAAGCCAGTGCCCGACGCTCACACCAGCGGAAACCAATTGTTAACAATCCATTCATGGTCAGATAGAGCGCTCCGGCCACGGTGAACACCGCCAGGGTGTCATAGGTCTGGGCGTTGAGACGCTGGGCCAGCCCCATGATGTCCATGATGGTGATGGTACTGGCGAGCGAACTCCCCTTGAGCACCAGGATCACCTCGTTGGAATAGGCGGGGACCAGCCGACGGGCGGCATGGCGGGTCTTCATCCACAGGGTCTGTCCGGCCGAGAAGCCGAGCGCACGGCAGGCCTCCACTTCACCGGCGGGGATGGCGTCGAGCGCCCCTTTGAACAGCCGGGTGGAGTAGGCTGCGGTATTGAAACCGAGCGCCAGCACGGCGCAGAACCAGGGTTGCTTGAGCAGCGGCCAGAGCGGCCCCGCCTTGAGCCATTCAAACTGGCCAGGCCCGTAGTAGATGAGGAAGATCTGGATGAGCAGCGGCGTACCGGTAAAGATCAGTACCCAGAGCTGCACCAGCTGGGTCGCCACCGGAATGCGACGCTCCAGCACCCAGGTCATGCCGGCCGCCATCAGCACGCCCAGCAACAAGCTGAACGCGGTGAGCTGCAGGGTGATCGCCAGCCCTCCCAGCAGGGTCATCAGGTAATCCTGCATGGTCAGCCTCCGTAACGGCGGGTATAGCGGGACGCCTGCTTCAAACCGAATTCACTCACCAGACTAATAGCCAGATAGATGAGGGCGGCAGCGGCGTACCAGGTGAAGGGTTGATAGGTGCTGGCCGAAGCCATCTGTGCCTGACGCATCATCTCGTTCACCCCGATGAGGGAGACCAGAGCGGTGTCTTTCAGCAGCACCAGCCACTGGTTGCCGAGCCCGGGCAGGGCGTGACGCCAGGCCTGGGGCAGCACGATGCGAAAGAAGGTGTGCCCCTTGCCCAGGCCGAGCGCCTGCGCCGCCAGCCGCTGCCCAGGGGGCACCGCATTGAGGGCGGCACGCAGGGTCTGGGTGGCGTAGCTCGCAAACAGCAGGGAGAGCGCCAGCACACCGCAGGCGAACGGGCTGAACTCCACATACTCCCCGGTGATGAGGAACAGCACCTGGGTCGAGCCGAAGTAGATGAAGAGCACCACCAGCAACTCGGGCAGACCTCGGATCAAGGTGGTCAGGGTGGCCACGGGCCACACCAGCCAACGCTGCTTGCTCAACTCAGCCGCACTGAATGCCAGTGCCAGCACCATGCCACCGACCAGGGATGCCAGGGCCAGCCCGAGGGTCATCCAGGCTGCATCCAACAACAGGCTCAACATGGCTTACTGCGCGAAGTACTTGTCATAGATCTTCTGATAGGTGCCGTTGGCCTTGATCTCGGCCAGCCCCTTGTTCAGCTGGGTCAGCAGTTCCTGGTTGCCCTTGGCCACCGCGATGCCAAAACCGGTACCGAAGTACTTGGCGTCGGTCACCGGGGTACCGACCACGGCGTATTCCTTGTGCTGCTTGAGCCAGTCGGCGGCCACCGCCGTATCGGCAAACACGCCGTCAGTACGGCCATTCATCATGTCCAGGAAGGCGCTCTGGTAGCTGGCGTAGGGCACGGTCAGCAGACCCTTGCTCACCCAGTTGTCCACCAGATAGGACTGGTGAGAAGTGCCGTTCTGCACGCCGACTGTCTTGTCCACCAGATCGTCCGGCCCCTTGAAGGTCTCTTTCTTGGCGACGAACACCGCGGAGTTCTCGTAATAGATGTCGGAGAAGTCGACCTGGGCGGCCCGCTCCGGCGTCACGTCCATGGCGGCGATGACGGCATCATAGCGACGGAACTTGAGGCTGGGGATCAGGCTGTCGAAGGCCTGGTTGTGGAAGCTGCACTCCAGCTTGGCCTGCTCGCAGACAGCGCGGGCCAGATCGATGTCAAAGCCCTGGAACTCGTTCTTGTCATCCAGGTATTCGAACGGCGCATAGGTTGCCTCGGTGGCGAACTTGATCTCTTTGGCCAGCACAGAAGTGCTCAGCAGACCCATGGCGGCGATCAGCAACAGACTCTTTTTCATGACAGCTTCCTTATCGACTCAATATCAATGCATCAAGAATTCGGCAAACCGGCTGGTTTGCGGGGACTGGAAGATGGCGGCGGTGCCGGATTCGATGATCCGCCCCTTCTCCAGATAGATCACCTGACTGGCCACCTTGCGGGCGAACTCCACCTCGTGGGTCACCACCACCTGGGTGATGCCGGTCTGGCTCAGAGTGCGGATGATCTCCGCCACCTCTTTGGTAATTTCGGGATCCAGGGCAGCCGTCGGTTCGTCAAACAGCAGCACCTGGGGATCCATCATCAGGGTCCGGGCAATGGCGACCCGCTGCTGCTGGCCACCGGAAAGCCGTGCGGGCCAGGCGTCCCGTTTGTCGGCCAGTTGCAGCTGGGCCAGCAAATAGGCCCCTTTCTCGATGGCCGCGTCGCGGCTCATGCCGAGCACCTTGACGGGCGCTTCAATCAGATTCTCCATCACGGTGAGGTGCGGCCACAGATTGTACTGCTGGAACACCATGCCCACCTTGCGGCGCAGCGCCTGTGCCTGACGGTTGAATTCGGCAGTAGAGAGGCTGGACGGGAAAGAAAATTCACAGTCTGCGATGCGCAACACACCGGCATCCGGCGTGTCCAGCAAGTTCATCATGCGCAGCAGAGAGCTCTTGCCTGCCCCGCTCGGGCCCAGCAATACCAAGGTCTCGCCGGGAGCAGTCCGAAAGCTCACCTGCTGCAGTACCGGCACCTTGTGCCAGGATTTTTCGATGCCGATTAATTCGATACCCATACAGCCCAATTGAATAAGTTTTCAAAATTTCGTCCTGATTCTAGCGCCAGCATAAGTTGATGCAAGCTATATTTGAATCAATATGCAGAACAAGCGCCGCTTCCTTGCCAAAACAGGCATATGAATGCAAAATAGCAGCGCTGTTCGTATCTGCTGCCTGAGCGTGACAGGCGGTCACTCCCCTCATTCGTGAGTCCAAGATGAAACATAACGACAAGCAAGAAAAACTGGCCAAGGCCTTTAAAGCCTTGCTGAAAGAGGAGCGTTTCGGCTCCCAGGCAGAGATAGTGACTGCCCTGCAAGAGATGGGCTTCGAGAACATCAACCAATCCAAGGTCTCGCGCATGCTGAGCCGCTTCGGCGCCGTTCGCACCCGCAATGCCAAGATGGAGATGGTCTACTGTCTGCCGGTGGAGCTGGGCGTGCCCACCACCTCCAGCCCCCTCAAGAACCTGGTGCTGGATGTCGACCACAACGGCGCTCTGGTGGTGATCCACACCAGCCCCGGCGCAGCCCAGCTGATCGCCCGCCTGCTTGACTCCCTCGGCAAGGCCGAAGGGATCCTCGGCACCATCGCCGGTGATGACACCATCTTCATCACCCCGACCAGCGATACCGACATCGAGGAGCTCTACCTCTCCGCCCTCGAGCTGTTCGAGCAGACGCCCTGATCCGGTCGCCTTGGGCGATCCGCACAAAAATCCCGGCCTTGGCCGGGATTTTTTGTTTTGAGCGGTCGGCAGGCCGGGCTTATTTGCCCTCGGCCACCAGAAAATCGACGGAAGGGGCGAAGAAGGCCGCACCGGTCACCGCCCGGGTGAAGCGCAGCAGGTGATCGAAGTGGCTGCCTTCCCCTTTGTACATGCTGGCCAGCATGGCGTTGAAGTGCAGCGGCGTGCGGCAGCAGGAGATGAAGTAGAGCCCCTGCTCGCTCATGGTGCCCCAGGGCATGCTCTGGCGCAGGATCTCCATGGACTCCCCCTTCGGGGTCTTGAGGTTGACCCGCTTGATGTGGGAAGTGAGCGGCTTGTCGGCGGACTCGTATTCGATGTTGTCGACTTTGGTGCGGCCTATGATGTCTTCCTGCTCCTTCAGGGCCAGCTTCTCCCAGTCGCTCATGGCGTGGACCCAGCGCTGCACGTGGATGTAGGAGCCACCGGCGAACTCGCCGCCGTCCAGCAACGCCACCACGGCGCGGTGCTCATCCTGCGGGTTCTCGGTGCCGTCGACGAAACCGGTCAGATCCCGGCAATCCTGGTTGCGAAAACCGCGGACTTCCTCGGCCAATTCAACAAGCCCGGCCAGCAGGGCCATGACGCGATGACCGGCATGATGCAGCACGTCCACCCGATCAGCACGCAACTGCACGAACAGATCGAACGGGGTATTGGGGGCCTCCTGACCGTTGGCGGATTGCGCCATGAAACCGCGGAACTGGGGCGGCCGGGCGGCAGGATAGAGATCATCCCAGGCGTCGGCCCCGACGGCGACCAGACCGCTGAAGGCAGCATCGGGGAAGTCGGCGCTCACCACCTCCCAGAGTGCTGGCAGGCTGGCCAGGCGGGAGGTCAGGGCAGCGGCGTCACCGGTGCGATTGAACATCAGATAGAGGGCGTGCAGATTCGGCTCTGCGCAGATCCCGGCTTGGGCTTTCATGTCTCTCTCCAAGTGCGTTGGCTATGGGCGTGGCGCGATTATAAACCAGCGCGCTTCCAGTTCATTGATTTCACGACAATACCACGCACTCAGGGCAAGGGGTCAAACAACACCAGGGCATGAGGCGCCACGGTCACCCGCGCGCGCTCCCCTTCCAGAGGCTCACCGATGCTGGCTTCCAGTTGCTGGCCGCCACACTCCACCAGTACCCGGCAGTGATGGCCCAGGAACTGTTGCTCACGCACCCGGAGCTCACCGTCATCCGCCGCCGTCAGCGCCAGTTGCTGAGGTCTGAGCATGAGCTGCAACCGCTCCCCCACCGCGCGGCCATGGGGCTCCTGACCGTAGATGGTTCCAAGGAGGGTCTGCACGCAGTGGCTGTCCACCACCTCGGCCGCCAGATAATTGACCCCGCCGAGAAACTCCGCCACGAAGCGGTTCCCGGGGCGGCGATAGAGCTGCTCCGGCTCCCCCACTTGCTCGATGCGACCGGCGCGAAACAGGGCCAGCCGGTCGGCGAAGGCGAAGGCCTCTTCCTTGCTGTGGCTGACGAAGATGGCACCAATGCCTTGCTGTTTGAGCAGGGCGCGGATCTCGAGGATCAGCTTCATCCGCACCTGGGTGTCGATGTTGGAGAAGGGCTCGTCCAGCAGCATCAGGCGCGGCTTGCACACCAGGGCGCGGGCGATGGCCACCCGCTGCTGCTGGCCGCCGGAGAGCTGATGGGGATAGCGCTCCCCCAGCCCCTGCAGGTTGACCAGCGCCAGCGCCTCGTCCACCTGCTGCTGGCGGCGGCCGCGCTCCTGCCCGGTCAGGCCGAAGCCGACGTTCTCGGCCACCGTCAGGTGAGGAAAGAGGGCGTAATCCTGGAAGATCATGCCGATATGGCGGGCCTCCGGCGGCACACTCACGCCGGGGGCATCGAGCAGGGTCTCTCCCAGCCGGATCTCCCCCTGGGCCAGGGGCAGCAGACCGGCCACCGCCTTGAGCAGCGTGGTCTTGCCACAGCCGCTGGCCCCCAGCAGACAGACGATCTCGTTGTCGGCCACCTGCAGGGAGAGCTGCTCCAGCACGGGGCGGCCATTGTAGTGACAGCTGACCTTCTCGATATTCAGGCAGGACAAGGTTCTTTTCCTCTCGCGTAGTGATGCCGGACGGGGCCGCTCAATGGCCTGGACCATCCAGGGTACGGTTGATCCACAGCAGGGGAATCAGCCCCACCAGCACGATGACGATGGCACCGAGCGCCCCCCGCTCCAGCATCTCGTCCGAGACGAACTGATAGACGTGAGTCGCCAGGGTTTCGAAGTTGAACGGCCGCAGCAGCAGGGCGGCGGGCAGCTCCTTCATGGATTCGATGAACACCAGCATGGCGCCGGCAAAGAGGCCGCGGCGTACCAGCGGCAGGTGAATGCGACGCAGCATGCCGCCCGCCCCCTGCCCCAGAGAGCGGGCAGCCATGTCGAGGCTGGGGGAGATCTTGCTCATGCTGCTCTCCACCGACCCGATGGCGATGGCCACGAAGCGTACCAGATAGCCGAACACGATGGCGGTGAGGGTGCCGGTCAGGAGCAGACCGGGGCCCGGCATCCCGAGCCACTCGGCCAGATCGTTGATGCCAAAATCAAGGGCCGTGAGCGGCACCAGCACGCCGATGGCCAGCACGGTCCCCGGCATGGCATAGCCCATGGCGGCGAGGCGCAGGGGCAGCAGGCTGCGAGTCCCCCCATCGAGGCGACGGAAGAAGCCGAGCAGCAGGGCAATGGCCATGGCCAGCAGGGCGGTCAGGGCCGAGATGGCGAGGCTGTTGCCCGCAAAGCGCACGAATTCGGGCGTCCACGACAGCGCGAAGTAACGCACCCCGTAATCGAGCAGGATGACGAACGGCAGGGCAAACCCCGCCAGCACCAGGCCCCAGCACCAGAGCCCGGCCAGCACGCCCCTCAGGCCCCCGAGGGGGTAACGCAGGGGCTGCTCGAAGCCCATGGACTTCTGGAACACCTGCTGGCGCTGGCGGGAGCGGCGCTCCAGCGCGATGAGCAGCACCACCGCCAGCAGCATCAGACAGGAGAGCTTGGCGGCGGTCGCCAGGCTGCCGTAGCCGAGCCAGGTGTCGTAGATGGCGGTGGTCAGGGTGTTGATGGCAAAGAAGTGGACGGTGGCAAAGTCCGCCAGAGTTTCCATCGCGACCAGAGATGCCCCCACCATGATGGCCGGGCGGGCCAGGGGGAGGCTCAGGCGGCGAAAGCTCTGCCAGGGGGTGCAGCCGAGCAGACGGCTGGAGTGAATGAGGCTGACCGACTGCTCCAGGAAGGAGGCCCGTGCCAGCAGATAGACATAGGGGAAGAGCACCAGCGCCAGCACCCAGGCGGCGCCCCCGAGGGAGCGAATGGCCGGGAACCAGTAGTCGGTCGGTCCCTGCCAGCCAAACAGGGCACGCAGCCCCGCCTGCAGCGGGCCCGAGTAGTCGAGCAGGTCGGTATAGACGTAGGCAACGATATAGGAGGGCATCGCCATGGGCAGCATCAGCGCCCATTGCAGGGCGCGGCGCCCCGGCACCTCGCACATGGCCACCAGCCAGGCGGTGGGCACTCCGAACAGCAGGCTGAAGCAGACCACCCCCAGCACCAGGCCGGACGTGTTTCGCAGATAGTCCGGCAGTACGGTATCGGCGAGGTGGGCAAACAGTTCCCCATCAGCCGAGAAGGCGGAGAAGACCAGGGCGAGTACCGGCAAACCCAGCAGCAGGGCGGTGGCCCAGCTGCCGGCAATCCATCCAAAATGTTTCATGAGTCCACAGAAGTTGATGGGGCCGTTGGCCCCATCTGATTACAAGTCGAATTTCACTTCATCCAGCAGTTGCAAGGCGTCCTTGCGGTGCTTGGCATAATCGCTGACCGGCATGGGGTCAGACTTGAACGTGCCCCAGGACTTGACCATGGCAGAAGGCTCGACCCCCGCCTTGACCGGGTACTCGGCATTCACATCCGCATACATGTGCTGGGCGGTATCCCCGGAGAGGAACTCCATCAGCTTCTGTGCTGCGTCCTTGTTCTTGGCATACTTGGTCATGGCCACGCCGCTCACGTTGACGTGGGCACCGCGATCACCCTGGTTCGGGAAGTTGATTTCCACCGCGTCGGCCCAGGACTTCTGCGCCGGGTCCTTCAACATGGCACCCAGGTAGTAGCTGTTGCCCAGGGAGACATCACAGATGCCGTCCTTGATCGCCTTGACCTGATCACGGTCGTTGCCCTGGGGCTTGCGCGCCAGGTTGGCCTTGACCCCTTCCAGCCAGGTCTTGGTGTCCGCCATGCCGTGATGGGCAATCATGGACGAAACCAGCGCCACATTGTACTCGTGCTTGCCGCTACGGGTACAAATTTTTCCTTTGAATTCAGGCTTGACCAGATCTTCGTAGCGGATGGTGTCGAGCTTGCCAAGACGCTCCTTGCTGGAGTAGATGGCACGCACCCGGGTGGTCAAGGCGAACCAGCGGTTGTCCGGATCGCGATAGATGGCGGGGATGTTCTCCTGCAGCGTCTTGCTGTCCACCGGCTGCACCAGGTCCTTGTCCACCAGCTCGGTCAGACGGCTGATGTCCACGGTCAGCATCAGATCGGCCGGAGAGAGCTTGCCTTCCCGTTCCAGACGCTCGTTCAGCCCCTCTTTGGCAAACACCACATTGACCTTGATCCCAGTCTCCTTCTCGAACTGCTGGATGATGGGCTTGATCAGCTCATCCTGACGGTTCGAATAGACGTTTACCTCCTGGGCGGCGAACGCCGACTGGGCGACAAGCGTGGAGAAAGCCAGTGCCAACATCTTCATTTTCATCATCCGTTCCTTGTCTGCGTAAAGAGTGATAACCATTTTCGTTTGCATTCTGCATGAATCGGGAGGAGAGGATCAAGGCTGTTTGCTGGGTTGGAACGATCTATTTAATCAGCGGCCAAACAAAAAGACCGGATGGAATCCCATCCGGTCTTTCGACGACCACCCCTTCACACTGTCGGCAGAACCTGCCCGGACCTTTGCCCGACCCGGCCGGGCAAAGGAGCGTACTCAGAGCGCCTCGTCGTCGCTCTCACCAGTACGAATACGCACCGCTTGCAGCAGGTCATAGACGAAAATCTTGCCGTCACCGATTTTGCCGGTATAGGCAGCCTTGCAGATGGCCTCGATCACCCCTTCGACGTTCTCGTCTGCGGTGGCGATCTCCAGCTTTACCTTCGGCAGAAAGTCGACCTGGTACTCGGCCCCCCGGTATAATTCGGTGTGCCCCTTCTGGCGACCAAAACCCTTCACTTCGGAGACGGTCAGGCCTTCCACCCCCAGGTTGGCGATGGCCTCGCGCACGTCGTCCAACTTGAAAGGTTTGATAATCGCAGTAATCAGCTTCATCTGGTTGCTCCCAATCCATGGTATGTCACGAATGGGTCATCAATTCTTGTGCCAAGTATTTTTATCGTTTATTTTCATATAGATAGATATGACACTCTGAGCCAGAAAGGCTCAGGATCACCAAGGAAGCGCATCTCGCCCCATAATGAGGCACCAAGCTGCACCAGACTCCCTTGATGCACCAAATGAGAGCATCACCCCATGTTAGTCATCTCCAACAGCGTGATCATCCCCTGGCATGAACTGCAATTCCAGACCATGCGGGCCCAGGGCAATGGCGGCCAGCACGTCAACAAGACCGACTCCGCCGTCTGGCTGCGCTTCGATTATCGCGACTCCCCCAGCCTGCCGCCGCTCTACAAGGAGGGACTGGAGCGGCTCAGCGACAGCCGGGTTCACGACGGCTTCATCCAGATCAGGGTCGAGACCCATCGCAGCCAGGACATGAATCGCAAGGAGGCCATGAGCCGCCTGACCGAGCTGCTGAAAAAAGCCGCGTGGCGCCCCAAGGCCCGCCACGCCACCAAGCCGACCCGCAGCTCCCAACGCAAGCGGGTCGATGCCAAGAAACGCAAGGGAGAGATCAAATCCACCCGCGGCAAGCCCGTACTGGAGTGACCTGCCACATGCCCGAGGACAAGAGAATGCAGTACAGCTTTTGTGAATGCGCCAAGGGGCCCCTGCTCATCGCCATCGATGGGGCCGGGCTGCGCCACGTGGAATTCATGCAAGGGGAGCGCCCCGTCCTGCCGCAACCGGAGTGGCAGCGGGATGATGCCGCCCTGGCCCCCTTCGTCGAGCAGTTTTCCGCCTACTTTGCCGGCCGCCTGCGGCGCTTCGATCTCCCCCTGGCCGCCACGGGCACACCATTCCAGCAGGCCGTGTGGCAGGCGTTGTGCGACATCCCCTACGGCGAGACCGTCAGCTACCTCCAGATTGCAGAGGCCATCGGCAACCCCAGGGCCGTGCGGGCGGTGGGCGCCGCCAACGGCCGCAATCCCCTCAGCATCATAGTGCCCTGCCACAGGGTCATAGGGCGCAGCGGTGAACTGACCGGCTACGGGGGAGGCATCCCCATCAAGCGCTGGTTGCTGGCACTGGAGCAGGAGACCGCAGACCACTTCGCGCTGACCCCATGAGAGGGTGCGCCTCCTGTCAAATGCGGGTTGCGGGTGCTGGCACCACAGACCACAGGCCACTCGCGCGGATCCTCTGACGAGCGGCATCTCCATCACATACGAGTTGCTGGTCCCAATAGCAGACCGCGTTGCACTGCTCATGACGGGCAACACCCCAATCACATGCTGGTTGCTTGCCATCTTGCAGCATGGTTACGTGATGCGTTGAGCAGGCATCGGGATAATATTCCGACGGAACCGCCCCATGGCAGGAGCATGCCCACCACCCCGATTCATCTTTCCTTTGAGCCGCACAACAAAATAAATCACTGATTATTTATTTCATTTCAGCATCAATCATTTAAAAATCACATTGCAGCAGCATTTTGAAAATGAACACAGTATGAAGAATCGCCTCAGAAGCGCTTCAGAGAGCATCAGGCATCATGGCTTCACACTTGGATGGGACGGCTCATCCCTCATTCAGGTGGCACCCATGTGACGCTTCCAATCTGTCTTTTCCCCGCGCCTCCCCAGAGGCGCTTTTTTTGCCTGCAAGCGGGTGCAAAAAAGCCCGCCGAAGCGGGCAATGACCGGAAGGTGCTGACTTCCAGGGTCTATCAGAGGGCGAGGAACAAGCCTGCCAGGGAGGCGCTCATCAGGTTTGCCAGCACCCCCGCCAGGATGGCGCGCATGCCGTAGCGGGCAATGAAGGACTTGCGCTCCGGCACCATGGCCCCCAGGCCGCCGATGAGGATCGCCATGGAAGAGATGTTGGCGAAACCGCACAGGGCGAAGGTGACGATGGCCTTGCTCGACTCGTTCAAGGTCTGATCCTGCACCAGGGCAATGAAGGCGACGAACTCGTTGATGACGATCTTGGTGCCGATCAGGGCACCGGCCGCCTGGGCCTGATCCCAGGGGACGCCGATGAGCCAGGAGACGGGGGCAAACAGCCAGCCCAGGATGATCTGGAAGCTCAGCTCCAGCCCCACCAGGTCGCCGGCCCAGCCCAGCAGGCCGTTGAGCAGGGCGATCACGCCGACGAAGGCCAGCAGGGTCGCCCCCACGGCGACGGCGATGTTGAGACCCGCCATGGCGCCATCGGCGGCCGCTTCAATGACGTTGGTAGCGCGGGGGATCTCCACGTCTTCATGGTGATCTTCCTCTTGCGCGGCGGGCGGCACCAGGATCTTGGCCATGGCAAGCCCGGCAGGGGCGGACATGAAGGCCGCCGCAATCAGGTATTTCAACTCGACCCCGATGCTGGCGTAGCCCACCAGGGTGCCGCCGGCTACCGAGGCCAGCCCGCAGCTCATCACCGCAAAGAACTGGGAATCGGACATCCTGGAGAGATAGGGTTTGACCACCAGCGGCGCTTCCACCATGCCGACGAAGATGTTGGCGGTGGCAGAGAGGCTCTCGGCGCGGCCGGTGCCCAGCAATTTCTGCAGGCCGCCGCCGAGCAGGGCGATCACTTTGGGCATCAGGCCGATGTGATAGAGGATGGCGATCAGCGCGGAGAAGAAGATGATCACCGGCAGCACGTTGAAGGCGAAGATGAAGCCCAGCTTGAACTTGGCCAGCTCCCCGAACAGGAAGGCAATCCCCTCCTGGCCGTAGCCGATGACGCTGCTGACGCTCTCGCTGACACCGTTCAAGACCTGCTGACCGGCGGGCAGCCAGAGCACCAGGGCGGCGAAGAGCACTTGCAGGCAGAGGGCAAAGCCCACTGTTCGCAACGGGATACGACGACGATTATCAGAGCAGAGTGCGGCCAGGGCCAGGATGCTCAGGATACCAAGCAGGGCAATCATGGGGATTCCATCCAGTGAGGCTGAAGATGGGCGCGGATTCTGCTCCCCTCCCCTCACCGCCGCAACCCTGCAGGGTTACAACCCTGTTAGCAAAAACGTTTGCACGATATCGATTGCGCCAACTGACTGATTTGACACAACTTTGAAACCGCACTCACGCCAGTGTTCTTGTATGGAAACGATTATTCCTCGGTGCCGGACAATTTCCCCCCGAGCCAGGGTGCGAGTCGCTGCGCCCAGTAGGGCCCGGGTCCGAAGCTCTCCTTGAGGAAGTCGATGAACAGCCGGATCTTGGGATCCAGATGCTCTCGCCTGGCATAGACGGCGTGCACCGCCATCTTCTGGTTCGGTTGCCACTGGGGCAGCAGAGGGATGAGCTGACCAGATTGCAGCTCCTTGTCCAGCAGGTAGTTGGCCACATAGGCGATGCCGAGCCCGGCCAGGGCGGCGTCCCGCACCGCTTCCGCCAGATCCACCCGATAGTTGCCCGCCACCTGCACCGTCTGGCGCTCCTTGCCCTGGCGAAATGACCACTCGTGGTAGCGCCGCTCCCGGCTCTGGTAGGTGATGCAATTGTGATGGGCCAGATCCCTGGGGTGCAGTGGCGTGCCGTGACTCAGCAGATAATCCGGCGAGGCCACCAGCACGAAACCGATGTCTGCGAGTCGCTGCCCTACCAGGGACTCGGGTTTGTCCTCGTAGGTGGTGATCCAGAGATCCAGCCCCTCATCCACCAGATTGGTGCGGTGATCGAACAGGGACACCTCCAGCTCCAGATCCGGATAACGTGCCTGAAACGCCTTGAGGCGCGGGATCACGTGCAACCGCCCGAAGGATTGACCAACCCCCAGATGGAGCACACCGCTCACCTTGCCACGGCGCTCCGCCACCATGGATTCCGCCTCCAGCGCCACCGCCACCAGAGCGCGGCAGTGGCGGGCATACTCCTGACCCAGTTCGGTGAGCCCGAAACGGCGGGTAGTGCGCTGTACCAGCTGGGCGCCGAGCGCGGTTTCCAGCAGGGCGAGCTGCTTGCTGATGTGGGATTTGGAAACCCCGAGGCGGCGCGCAGCCGCCGAGATGCCCTGTTCACGAACCAGGGCATCGAAGATCACCATTTGGGGAAGACGTTGCAGCACGGTGTCACCGGAGTGGATGGCGGGGCCGCATTATTCCAGAGCGGCCCGCCATGGGGTAGGGTCAGTGCCCCAGGGCATCGATGATCTGCTGTTTGAGAGGATCATCCGACGGATTCTGGTTGGCGCCATAGCTCGCAATCAGCTTGCCGTCCCGCCCGACCAGGTACTTGTGGAAGTTCCAGTTGGGCGCATCACCGTCGGCAGCAGCGGTCAGCCCCTTGAACAGCGGCACCGCATCCGAACCCCGCACCGCCACCCGGTTGAACATGGGGAAGGTCACCCCGTAGTCCCGGCGGCACACCTCGGCGGTTTTGTTCTCGTTGCCCGCCTCCTGCCAGAAATCGTTGGAAGGGAAGCCCAGCACCATCAGTCCCTTCTCCTTGTAGCCCTGATAGAGGGCTTCCAGATCCCGGAACTGACCGCTGTAACCGCAGTAGGAGGCGGTGTTGACCACCAGCACCACCTTGCCCTCGGTCAACTGGCAGAGGTTGTGGCGCTGGGTGCTGTTGAGCTCCCGCATCTCCACGTTGAAGTAATCGGGGCAGGCGGCAGAGACCGCACCCGAGCCGAGCATCAGCAGCAGGGTGAACCATTTCATCGACGTGACTCCCATTGTTTTGTCCATCATACGCAAGACCCCGGAATCTGGTTCAGGGATCAGTGCAGGGGGATCCCGGTCAGCCAGCCGTGTCCCCAGAAGATAAGCAGAGCCGTGAGGGCCAGCCCCGCACCCAGACTGATCCCCGTCCCCTGCCAGGTGGCGGCGGCACGGGGGTGACGACCCCACTCCCGCATCGAAATCCAGACGATGCTGATGAGAGCCCAGAGACCGAGCCCGCCAAACAGCACCAGAGAACGCGCCTCGCTGTTCACCGCCAGATGGGCCCCCGACCAGAGCAGCACCCCGAGCAGCTGGGGATGCACCAGCCAACGGCGGAAATGGTTCGCCCCCTGCCCCGCACACAGCAGGACAAGGGCGATCGGCATGATCCCCATCACCAGGGTGGGCCCCCAGACAGGCAGAAAATAGAGAGGCATAGGGCTGGCACTGCGCCAGCCTGCGAGGATGCAGCCGATGGCGACGAACACCAGCAGCGAGAAGAGCCCCTTGTAGCGGTTCTCCCCCAGCCGAGCCCGCAGACGGGCGCGGTGCTGTGCCGCAAAACAGGGGTAAAGATGAGTCAGGGTGAACAACACCACCCCCAGGGTCAGCAGGATCATGGCTCGCACCTCGCATATTGCCCCCCGGAATGGGAAGCCCTCCCTCAGGCGGGCCTTGTTTCTCGTGGCTCCCTCACTGTCGGGAGATCACTATGCCGCAAAGCCCCTTGTCAGAATACAAAAACCATATGAAAGACAGCAGGATAATAAAAAAAGCCGACCCAAGGATCGGCAAGTGCGTCAGAGGTGCCACGCCGGGCCGCTCACTCTGCTGCACGGGGCAAGGTCAGGCCGATGCACCGCATCGGCCAGGAGAGAGGGTCATTTGCGCAGCAGGTAGAGAGCCGCCACGTTGCGTGCCGTGAGCTGCAGGTTGGTGGTGGCGGTGGCCAGCGCCTCCGGCAGGGACATGGCCCGATTGACCACGGCGAACACCGCATCCAGCCCATGCTCGTGCACCACGCCGCAGTCATCGGTGAGGCATCCGGCGATGCCGATCACCGGCTTGCCGAACTGCTTGGCACAGCGAGCCACCCCGATGGGCGTCTTGCCATGGATGGTCTGGCTGTCGATGCGGCCCTCGCCGGTGATGACCAGATCCGCATCGGCCACCGCCTCGGCCAGGTTCAGCGCCTCGATGACGATCCGGATGCCGGGTTTGAGCTCGGCGCCGAGCAGCCCCACCAGGGCGGCCCCCATGCCGCCTGCGGCCCCCGTTCCCGGGATCTCCTTCACCTGCTTGCCAAGCGCCTGCTCGATGCAGTCCGCGTAACGGGCTAGATTGGCATCCAGCTCGGCCACCATCTCGGGAGTTGCCCCCTTCTGCGGACCGAACACGGCGGACGCCCCTTTGGGGCCGCACAGCGGATTGTCCACGTCGCAGGCCACCTCGATGGTGAGTCCGGTCAGACGGGGATCCAGCCCGCTCAGGTCGATGGTGGCCAGCTCGGCCAGACCGGCACCGCCCGGCGCGATGGGGGTACCATCTGCTTTCAGGAGCTTGCCGCCGAGTGCCTGGATCATGCCGGCACCGCCGTCATTGGTGGCGCTGCCGCCGATGCCGAGGATGAGGTGGTTCACCCCCATCTCCAGCGCGGCCAGGATCAGCTCCCCGGTGCCGACACTGGAGGTGAGCCGCGGATTGCGCAGCTCGGGCGCCACCAGATGGAGGCCGGAGGCCGCCGCCATCTCGATGACGGCGCGCTTGCCATCCCCCAGCAGGCCCACGAAGCCCTGCACCCTGTTACCGAGGGGGGCGGTCACCTCGACCGGCAGGATGCGACCACCGCTGGCATCTACCAGAGACTGCACCGTCCCCTCGCCGCCATCGGCCATGGGCAGCTTGACGTAGGTGGCATCCGGCAGCACCTGCTTGAAACCGGCCTCGATGGCATCGGCCACCGCCATGGCGCTCAGGCTCTCCTTGAATGAATCGGGGGCGATCACAATTTTCATATCAGTTCCTTAGGCGAGGCCAAACACGCCAAACATCAGGGTGGAGACAACGGCGATGGTCAGACCGACCGCGGTTTCGTAGGGGATGAGCTTGAGTCGCTCGCCGACGCCCATGTGGACGCTGCCGCCGGTGGCATGGAAGAAGGAGCCGTGGGGCATATGGTCAAACACGGTGGCGCCGGCGTGGATCATGGCGGCCCCTGCCAGGCTGCTGATCCCCAGTTCAATCAGAGTGGCGCTGAACACGTTGGAGGCCACCACGGTCCCGGCCGTGGTCGAGGCGGTCGCCAGCGACATCAGGGCACCGGAGATGGGGGCCAGCAGATAGGAGGGCAGACCGGAAGCGGTCAGGCCGCTGATGAGCACATCTTTCAGGCCGGAGTTGGCGATGATGCCCGCCAGGGTACCCGTCCCCAGCAGCATGATGGCCACCGGCACCATGCGGGCCAGGCCCGAGACGGCAAACTGGTTCACCTTGGTGAACTTGCCCATCATCAGGGCCCCCACCAGGCCGCCGAGGGGCAGCGCAATGAGCGGGTCCACCACGATGCCGGCGATGGGACGCAGAGCCAGCAGCAGGATGGCGACCAGGGGCGCACTGATGGCGGCGGCAAAGCCGGGCAACTTGGCACCGTCAACGCTCACCACCTCGTCGGCGGCCACCTTGCTGCCCCGGTTGTTGAGGCGCTTGGCGAGCCAGTAGGCCATCACCAGACCGAACAGGCCGGGAATGATGCCCGCCGCCATCACCGAGGTGAGAGGCAGGTGGAAGGCATCGGCTGCCGCGATGGCGTTGGGGTTGGGAGACATGACGTTGCCCGCCTTGCCACCGCCTATCATCGCCAGCAGGATGGCCGCCTTGGAGAGATCGGCACGGCGGGCGATGGCCAGCGCAATGGGGGCGACCGTGATGACGGCCACGTCCACGAAGACGCCGACCGCGGTCAGGATCAGGGTGGCCAGCGCCAGGGCCAGCAGGGCGCGGGTTTCGCCGAGTTTCTTGACGATGGTCTCGGCGATGGTGGTGGCGGCGCCCGATTCGATGAGCACCCCGGCCAGCACACCCGCCGCCAGGATCCGCATCACCGCCGTGGTGATCCCCTGGGCGCCGCCGATCATCAGGGCGACGGTCTGGGTCAGGTCGGCGCCACCGATCAGGCCACCGGCCAGGGCACCGACAATCATGCCGTAAGCGGGCGGCACCTTCTTCAGGATGAGGAAGATGGCGATGGAAAGCGCGGCGAGCGCGCCGAGCGCGGAGACTGGGATCATGACGGGCACCTTGTTGTTGTAATGAGTGGCGCCATTATGGGGATCCCCGCCTGGAATGCTTTGGCCATAAAACCAAAAAAAGCATTTACCGGCCTTGTATTTTTGTTGGAAAAGACAAATCAGCTATCGAGACTGAGCCCGAGATAGAGCAGGAACTTGTCATCTAACTTGTTGAAATTCAAGCCGGTTATCTGCTCTATCCGGGTCAGTCGATAACGCAGGGTGTTGGGGTGAATGAACAGGGCTTCGGCACAGGGATGCAGATCACAATCCTGCAAGAAATATTGGCGCAGCGTCTTTTGCAGCGTTCCCTTTGTGTCCTCCTGCGCCAGCTTTTGCAGCGGAGCCCGTAGCTGATCCGCCTGCCAGGAGTCCGCCAGGGTGCCGAGCAGCACTGAAAGCCGGTAATCCTCGAAGAAATAGACCTGCTTGCGGGGCGACTGGCGCATGCCACGGCGCAAGGTGTCTCGCGCCGTCTGGTAGGAGAGCGCCAGCCCGGGGATGCCGGCGAAGTAATCACCCACACCGATGCGAACCTTGAAATGGGGAATACGGGAGAGCAGCTGCCGGATCCGGCTGCGCTCCTGCGCCGACTGCCAGACGCCGTCGCTGAGCTGGGCGGGTTTGAGCACCACTATCTCGTCCAGGCCGTTGATGGCCACCAGGTTGTCCCGCTCCGGGTTTTCCAGCAGGTGAACCAGCTCCCTCACCTGGGCGGGCTCGGCCTCCTCCAGCGCCAGCACGGCCACCACCCGGGGCTGGGCGAGATCCAGCTCGAGGAAGCGGGCCACCTGTTGCAGTTGATCGGCCCGCCCTTCGCCGCGAATGAGCTGCAACACCAGCTCCTCCTTGTGGCGCTTGTCCCACTGCAACTGCTCGGTGAGTGCCGCCTGTTCCAGGATGAGCTCGGCGGTCATGCGCACCAGCTCGGCGTAAGCACGCACGATGTCCGGCTCCCCAGAGATGCCGATGACGCCGAGCAGCTCCCCCTGATAGGCGATGGGCAGGTTGATGCCGGGCCTCACCCCCTTGAGCTCCCGGGCGGTGGCCTCGCTTATCTCCACCACCCGGTTCTCGGTCAGGGCCAGCACGGCCCCCTCGTGGCGCTGGTGCAGCCGCTCCGGATTGCCGGACGCAATGATGAGTCCCCGCTCATCCATCACGTTGACCGAGAACGAGAGGATCTTCATCGCCCGGCTGACTATCTGATGCGCGAGCGCGTCGTTGAGCTGCATTGCCTCTCCATACCATTCGTTGACAGGGTCCCCGGCGTGCGCCATCACCGGGATCACCCGTTAAAGATCCCACATCATCAAGACAAGCGCGGGGGGGATCGCTAGAATAGGCCACTTTACGCTATCAGTGCCCCACCATGGATCAAGGATCCGGCATCATGCCGCTTTGCGCCGTGGTGGTTTCACCCTCCGATATGGACTCCGCTATGGATTATGAATTTCGCCGCGACCCGTTCGGTGGCTATCGCGCCCGGTTCTCCATGGGCCATGAAGCCATCGGCCAGTGGTTGATCGACGAGGTGGGCAAGGACGAGGAGAAGCTCGACGAGCTGTTCGCCATCATCGACCAGCTCTCCAGCCGGGCCCGCACCGAATACCGGCTGCTGGGGGGCGACTACTCCCTGCTGCTGACCCACGAGGAAGCCGAGGTGAAGGCCAATGTCCTCAATATCGAGCAGGACGAGGATCTCGACGATCTCGCCTACTACGATGATGAACAGCTGGCCATGTGCGGGCTGGAAGATTTTGCCCAGGTACTCGGCTCCTGGCGCGCCTTTATCCGCAACGAGGATATGGGCTGATTACCCCCATTCGGGCGAGCATGCCCCTTGCAACCCAACAGGATTGACTATGTCCATTTACGATTTTGATGACGAACTGCCGGAAGACGAGCTGGATCAACCGAAGAAACCCGCCCAGCCCAAGAAGAAGGGCAAGCAGGTGCTGAACACCCAGGTCAACCTGAGCCCGCGCGATGCCAGCCGCCTGAACGGCATGCACGTCGAGGCCATCACCACCCTGGATGACGTCAGTCTGCCGAAGAACGTCATCTTCAAGGCCGGTCTCATCGCCCTGGGCGAGCTGGAAGCCAGCAAACGCGCCGACATCATCGCCCGGGTCATCGCCGAGTCCGGTCGCTGATACGGGAAGGCCATCGTCTCTCTCGGTGACATCTTGCCGCCGCCCAAGCCGGAGCCCAGCTCCGGCTTTTCATTGCGCGTCTTCTGCCGGCCAGTCCCTTTTCCTTGAACCAGACCATGGGGATCGTTAAGGTGCGCCCTTCATTCATACAAGGAGACTCGATGTTACCACTCCCCGATATTCTCATCTGGCTCGTCCTGGGGCTCGCCGTACTCTGCTGCCTCGCCCGCCGGACCAGGCCCGGCATGCTCCTGTTGGGACTTGCCCTGCTTACCGCCCTCTGGCTTGAGCGACTCGCGCCCCTCGCCGCTCTTGTCAGCCTCGCCGGTCTGCTGCTGGCCTGGCGTACCCCCACCCTGCCCCCACCCTGGCGCGGCGTCGCACTGACGCTGGTCCTGCTGTGGTCCCTCGCCCTGACGCTGCATCTGGTGCCCGGCTTTGACAATCTCAGGGTGCTCGACAAGGTACAGGCGGGCCCGGCCAGCGTGCCCTTCACCCTCTACCTCAATCTGGACAAGCCGCTCATTTTCTTCGCCCTGCTGCTGGCCATCCCCGGCCTGCTCGGCCCGGGTGGAACGATGCGCTGGCGGCCGCTGGCCCTGCTCATCCTGCCGCTCGCGGCCCTGCTCATCACCGCCTGGCAACTGGGCGCCCTCAAACCCGAAGCGGGACTGCCTCACTGGTGGTGGCTGTTCGCATTCAACAACCTGCTGTTCACCTGTGTGGCGGAAGAAGCGCTGTTCCGGGGATGCATCCATCAAGGGGTGGCAAGCCGAAGCACGCCCTGGGCAGGTCTCCTGGTCGCCAGCCTGCTGTTCGGCGCAGCCCATCTTGCCGGTGGCCCGTTGCTGGTGTTGTTCGCCGCGCTGGCGGGGGCCTGCTATGGCCTGGCGTTCCAACTGAGCGGGCGCTTCAGTATCGCCATCCTGTTCCACTTCCTGTTCAACTTCGCCCACCTGGCCCTGTTTACCTATCCCCTGGCCAGCCACTGACGTCGAGCACAGGTTCACCGGGCAAAAAAATGCCCCGCCCCCGTGGGGGCAGGGCATCTGCATTCACCCTGCAATCTAGTCGACGTAGAAGGTCTGCTGGAAGGTCAGCGTCTGCTGCTGCCCCTCCCCCATGATCTTCAGGGTGAACTGGTAGGTGTCCTCATTGCGATAGGGCAGCACTGCCAGGTAATAGATGGCATTCCCCTCTTTCACCTCCTGAAAATTCAGGGTGCGAAGGGTGCCGGTCAGATTGCGGGCTTCGCCGCTGATCCCCACCGCCTGTGCCACCCCCTGCTTGTTCTGCACCGCGATATTGACGATGCCGTTATAGCGGCTGCGCTCCAGGCCATAGGTCCTGGCTACCTCGAGGGTGAGGAAGCTGGAGTTGAACGCGCTGTAGTGCACTTTCCAGGGGCCCAGCTCCTGCATCTGCTCAGCCCGCAGCGGCAGCGTCATCAGGAGTGCCAGCAGGCAACTCATCCAGGCTGTTTTCATGATGTCATCCCTCTCGTATCAACCCTGATTATCGAGCAGAGCGGCAATCTCGGCGGGGATCTGCTTTGGCGCGTCGATGGCGACCGTCTTGTGCCGACCCAGCTCCCCCCGCAGGATGCGAACCTGCCCCTTGGCCACCTTGCACTGCTTGGCCAGGTACTTGATCAGGTGACTGTTGGCCTGACCATCCACCGGCGGTGCCGTGATGGCCACTTTCAACTCGTCACCGTGCAATCCGATGATCTGATCCCGGCTCGCCTTGGGCTGGATCATCAGATGCAACACCAGCTCGTCCCCTTCCAGCAGGACGGCGGGCATCAGATCATCCACCACAACTGGCCGAACAGATCCCCCATCAGGTAGTTGATGGCCTGCAGCGCGATGAAGGCGACCAGCACGGAGAGATCCAGCCCGCCCAATGCAGGCAGGATGCGGCGAATGGGGGCCAGGAAGGGTTCAGTGAGCTGGTGCATCACGTATTCAATGGGGTTGCGACCCTGGCTGACCCAGCTCAGGATGGCGCGGATAAGCAGGATCCAGAAGATCATGGAACCCGCCTTCTTCAGCACGGTGAGCGTCGCAAACAGACAGAGAGTGAGCCAGTCCGCCTGCAGCACATTCATGCTCTTGAGCAGGACCAATTTGCCAACGGCGATCAGCAGCGCCAGCAGCACAGAGGCCATGTCCAGCCCGCCAAAACCCGGGATGACGCGGCGCAGGGGCACCACCAGCGGGTTGGTCAGCTTGACCACCATCTGGCTCATGGGGTTGTAGAAGTCGGCCCGCGCCCACTGCAGCCAGACCCGCAGCAGCACCACCATGAGGTAGAGATCAAAGACAGTGTTAATCAAAAAGTAAGCCGTGTTCATCCGGGCTCCTTGCTAAAAGGGATTCAGAAAAGGGTTTCCATTTCGCCGGCCCGGGTAACGGCCGCCTGCATGGCTCTTGCGGTCAGCGGCATCAGCCCCTGCTCCTGGAATGTCTTGACGGCCTCGGCCGTGGTCCCGCCCTTGCTGGTCACCTGCTCGCGCAGGGTCTGTAGCGACAGCTCGGGATTCTGCTCCACCATGGCGGCCGCCCCCAGTGCGGTTTGCTGCACCAGCAGGCGGGCCTGCTCCGGCGTAAAGCCCATGGCCTCGGCCTCCTCGGCAATCGCCTGCATGAACAGGAAGAAGTAGGCCGGGGCACTGCCCGCCGCCGCAATGACGCCGTTGATGCCAGCCTCCTGCTCCACCCAGAGGGTCTTGCCCACGGATTGCATCATCTGTTCGGCCACCGCCCGATCGGCCTGCCCGATGGCGGGCGGTGCATAGAGCCCGGTCATCCCCAGCCCCAGCAAGGAGGGGGTGTTGGGCATGGTGCGAATGATGCGATCGTGACCACCCGCCATCTCCTGCAAGCGCGCGACGCGAATGCCGGCGGCGATGGAGATGAGCAACTTGCCATCCAGCGAGCCAAGCTCGGCCACCAGCGCCGTCAGCATGCCCGCCATCAGCTGGGGCTTGACCGCTAGCACGATCACCTCGGCCTCCCGGGCCGCCTCGGCGTTGTCCTGGGTGATACGGATGCCGAACTGGCTGGCCAGTTCGTCCAGCTTGGGACGGCTGGGATTGGCGGCGATGATACGCTCTGCCGGGTAACCCGCCTGGATGAGGCCGGCAATGATACTGCGGCTCATGTTGCCTGCCCCGATGAAGGCGAGGGTTCTCTGCTGCATCAAACACTCCTGTTACTGACATCGCAGCGGATGCCGACCCAACCTGTGCGGGCTGACAGCATCACACGCGCCTGTTTACCTGAAAAAAAGCACGACCGGGATGTTTCTCGCCCCGGCTCTTGCTCATGAATAGTCACGGGCCCCGAAGATGGCGGTCCCGACCCGCACCATGGTGCTGCCATGGGCAATGGCAGGCTCGAGATCCTCGGTCATCCCCATCGAAAGGGTGTCGACGCTCGGGTATTGTTGCGCAAGCTCGGTGAACAGAGCCTGCATGCGCGCCATCTGGGCCGCGAGCACCCCCTCGTCGCTGGTATGCTCGGGGATGGCCATCAGGCCGCGCAACCGCAGCCGCTCGCTCTGGGCCACCAGAGAGGCCAGGCGGAAAATCTCTTGCTCCGACGTACCGGATTTGCTGCTCTCTCCGCTAATATTGATTTGCAGACAGATATTTAGCGGCGCGAGCCCACCCGGTCTCTGATTGTTGAGGCGTTCGATGAGCTTGTCGCGATCGACACTTTGAACCCAATCGAACCGCTCCGCCACCAGCTTGGACTTGTTCGATTGCAGCGGACCGATAAAGTGCCACTCTATGTCTGTACAGGCGTTCTGCTCGCGCAAGGCATCAATCTTGAGCGCGGCCTCCTGGGCGTAGGATTCGCCAAAGCGCCGCTGGCCGGCGGCATAGGCAGCCTGAATGTCCCCCAGCGGCTTGGTTTTACTGACAGCAAGCAACTGGATGTGATCTGGGCTGCGGCCAACACGCCGGGCAGCCTCTACAATACGTTCCTTTACCTGAAGCAGGTGCTGGGCAATCTGGCTCATATTTCGTTCGTAATCTTGTGATGGGAGAATAACAAATCTATGGATATCACAGAGTTATTGGCATTCAGTGTAAAGCATAAGGCCTCGGATCTACACCTCTCGGCCGGGGTCCCCCCGATGATCAGGGTTGATGGGGAGGTTCGCAAGATCAATTTGCCCGCCCTGGATCACCGGGAAGTCCATGCTCTCATTTACGACATCATGAATGACCACCAGCGCAAGGAGCTGGAGGAGAACTTCGAGGTGGACTTCTCCTTCGAAGTACCCGGCATGGCACGCTTTCGGGTCAACGCCTTCCAGCAGGCGCGCGGCTCGGGCGCCGTGTTTCGTACCATCCCGAGTACCGTTCTGACCCTGGACGATCTGGGGGCGCCGGAGATATTTCGCAAGATAGCGGAGTACCCTCGCGGCCTGGTACTGGTGACTGGGCCCACCGGCTCGGGCAAATCCACCACCCTGGCCGCCATGGTCGATTACATCAATGACAACTTCCACCACCACATCCTCACCATCGAGGACCCCATCGAATTCGTGCACGAGAACAAGCGCTGCCTGGTGAACCAGCGGGAAGTACACCGCGACACCAAGAGCTTCAGCAACGCCCTGCGCTCGGCCCTGCGGGAAGACCCGGATATCATCCTGGTAGGTGAAATGCGGGACCTCGAAACCATCCGCCTCGCCATGACCGCCGCCGAAACCGGTCACCTGGTGTTTGGCACCCTGCACACCTCCTCGGCTGCCAAGACCATCGACCGTATCATCGACGTCTTCCCCGGCTCGGAGAAGGACATGGTGCGATCCATGCTCTCCGAATCCCTGCGGGCGGTCATCTCCCAGACCCTGCTCAAGCGTATCGGTGGCGGCCGGGTGGCGGCCCACGAGATCATGCTGGGGATCCCGGCGGTGCGAAACCTCATCCGGGAAGACAAGGTGGCCCAGCTCTATTCCGTCATCCAGACCGGGATGACCCACGGCATGCAGACCATGGACCAGAGCCTCAAGCAGCTGGTCAACCGGGGGGTCGTCGCCTCCCTTGATGCCAAGGCCAAGGCTGTCGATCCCAATACCATTTAAGCTCGCACACCCAAGGAGTCGCCATGAACATGGATGTTCTGCTCGCCGCACTGGTTGAACAAAAGGGCTCGGATCTCTTCATCACGGTCGATGCCCCCCCGACCCTCAAGGTCAACGGGCGTCTGGTGTCGCTCGGGCCGGCTCCCCTCGACAAGACGACGGCGCTGGCGTTGATCAGAGAAAGCCTGGACGAGACCCACTTCGAGCGCTTCCTGCACACCCGCGAGGCCAACTACGCCATCCAGCGAGGCTCGCTGGGGCGCTTTCGGGTCAGCGCCTTCTGGCAACAGGATATGCCGGGCATGGTGCTGCGACGCATCGAGACCCGCATCCCCACCTTTGACGAGCTGGTGCTGCCTCCCATCCTGCAGGAGGTCGCCATGGCCAAACGCGGGCTGGTGCTCTTCGTCGGCGCCACTGGCGCCGGCAAGTCCACCACCCAGGCGGCCATGATCGGCTTTCGCAACCAGCACGGTGACGGCCACATCCTGACGGTGGAGGATCCGGTGGAGTTCGTCCATCAGCACGATCGCTGTCTGGTGACCCAGCGGGAGGTGGGGATCGACACCGCATCCTTCGATGTCGCCCTCAAAAACTCCCTGCGCCAGGCCCCGGATGTCATCCTCATCGGTGAAATCCGCTCTCAGGAGACCATGGAGTTCGCCATCCAGTTCGCCGAGACAGGGCACCTCTGCCTCGCCACCTTGCACGCCAACAATGCCAACCAGGCGCTGGATCGCATCCTGCATCTGGTCCCCCAGGAGAAGCACCGCCAGTTCCTGTTCGATCTCTCCTTCAACCTACGCGCCATCGTCGCCCAGCAGCTGCTCCCCTCCGCTCATGGGCAGCGCCGGGTCGCCGCCTTCGAGATCCTGCTCAACACCCCGCTCGTCACCGACATCATCCGCAAGGGAGAGATGCACAGACTCAAGGAGGTGATGACCAAATCCGGCGAGCTCGGCATGCAGACCTTCGATCAGGCGCTGTTCACCCTGTTCTGCGCCGGCCAAATTGGCTACAGTGAGGCCCTTGCCCATGCCGACTCCGCCAACGACCTGCGACTGCTCATCAAGCTGTCGGGTCGCGAGCAGCTGGGCGCAGGCACTCTCGACAACGTGACCCTGGATGAATGAGGGGCGTGCGTCACCGCTAGTAAAGGACCGTTATGCTGATTGTGGTTTCCCCGGCCAAGACGCTGGATTACGAGTCACCCCTGGTGACCTCCCGTTTCACCCAACCCGAACTGCTGGACCACTCCGCAGCACTGATCACCCGGGCTCGTCAACTGAGCCCGGACCAGATCGCCAGCCTGATGAAGATCAGCGACAAGCTCGCCGGCCTCAACGCCGCCCGCTTTGCCGAGTGGCAGCCTGACTTCACGCCGGCCAACGCCCGCCAGGCGCTGCTGGCCTTCAAGGGGGACGTCTACACCGGTCTGGCCGTAGAAGATTTCAGCGAGGCCGACCTCGACTTCGCCCAGGCCCACCTGCGCATGCTCTCCGGCCTTTATGGCGTACTGCGGCCGCTTGACCTCATGATGCCCTACCGCCTGGAGATGGGGATTAGGCTTGAGAACCCGCGCGGCAAGGACCTCTACCAGTTCTGGGGCGACATCATCACGGAGCACCTGAACAAGGCGCTGGCGGCCCAGGGGGACGACGTGCTGATCAACCTCGCCTCCGACGAGTATTTCAAGTCGGTGCGCCCGAAAGCCCTGCAGGGGCGCATCATCACACCGGTGTTCAAGGACGAGAAGAACGGCCAGTTCAAGATCATCAGCTTCTACGCCAAGAAGGCCCGCGGCATGATGGCACGCCACATCATCAAGCATCGGCTCACCCGGGTGGAACAGCTGACCGGTTTCAATGCCGACGGCTACTACTTCGTACCGGAAGAGTCCGACGCCAATACCCTGATGTTCAAGCGCGCTGAAAATTAATTACACATTCAAGGGAACCAAGTCGGAGATCCTCGGGTCTGACTCTGTGAATCCTCTGTTGTAAGCACTTTTTGTTGGCCGACGTCCTTGCGTCGGCTTTTTTCTGCGCCTCTCTCAGGCCACTCCCCAGGCAGCAGACAGCAAAACGGCCATCCTGGGATGGCCGTTTCAACTGTGCTCGGGGGCATTACTTCTTTTTCTTCTTTGCCGACTTCTTGGCATCCTTCGGCTTTTTCTTCTTCACCGGCACCCGCGCTTCCTTGTGTCTGGGGCGCAGCTCATCGATCACCCGGCGCTTGAGGCGCTCCTCGGTGTAGCGTTCGATCTTGGCGACCATGGCCATGTCGTGAGCTTCCACCAGGCTGATGGCGCAGCCACGGTTGCCGGCACGACCGGTACGACCGATGCGGTGCACATAGACATCCGCGCCGTAGGGCATGTCGTAGTTGATGACATGACTGACGTTCGGCAGGTCGATGCCGCGGGCGGCCACGTCGGTGGCGATGAGGAAGGGCACCTCCCCTTCGTGGAACTTGCGGATAGACTCTATGCGCTTGGCCTGCTCCATCTCGCCACGGATCCAGGCGCAGGGCACGCCTGCCGCCTGCAACTGGCCGGAAAGCTCCGCCAGTCGCTCACGGGTCTTGACGAAGATGATGGCCTTCTGGGTCTCCGGGTTTTTCAGGATGTGCACCAGCAGAGCCAACTTGTGGGCGGCATCATCGGCCAGGTGGATCCACTGGGTGATGGGGCGGCGCTCGCTGCGGGGCGGCTCGGCGTGCAGCTCAACCGGGTCTTTGAGGATCTCGCTCGCAAACTTCTCGAGGCCGGCCCCTTCCAGGGTGGCGGAGAAGAGCATGGTGTGCTTGCGGTAGCGCGCCTCTTCCACGATGCGGTTCACGTCCTTGATGAAGCCCATGTCCAGCATCCGGTCCGCTTCATCCAGCACCAGCACCTCGATGTCGTGGCTCTCGAACTCCTCTTTCTCGATGTACTCGAGCAGACGGCCCGGGGTGGCCACCACGATGTCGGTGGTCTTGGTCAGGGCAGGCAGCTGCTCTTCATGGCTGACGCCACCGATGATGGTCTCGATGCTGAGATGGGTGTGCACCGCCAGGGCCTTGGCGTGAGCACTCACCTGCAGCGCGAGCTCGCGGGTCGGAGTCAGGATCAGCATGCGGCACGGACCCGGCTTGCGACGCGGGAAGTCCAGCAGGTGCTGCATCGCGGGCAGCAGGAAGGCGGCGGTCTTGCCGGTGCCGGTCGGCGCAGAGGCCAGAATATCGCGGCCGTCCAGGGCTGGCTCCAGCACCATCTGCTGGATGGTGGTGGGGCGGGTGAATCCCATCTCGGCCAAGGCCCGACTGAGGGCTGGATTCAGGTCGAAATCATCAAAGGACTGGCTCATGGCAATACTCGGTCATTAAGGAAGCGGCAGATTATAGGCGATTATGCCGCCGGCTCCTATGGTGACTGTGGCTTAGCCGCTATAATCGCCGGCCATTTTCCGCGGGCAGGCACAGGAGGAGGGCCGAATGGGGCGCAACAACGGTTTCACGTTCAAGCAATTTCACATCGATCACGACCGCTGCGCCATGAAGGTCGGTACGGACGGCATTCTGCTGGGAGCCTGGGCGCCGGTCGACAGCGCCCGCCGGGTGCTGGACATCGGCACCGGCAGCGGCCTCATCGCCCTGATGCTGGCCCAGCGCAGCACGAACGACTGCCACATAGACGGGGTGGAGCTGGATAAGGATGCAGCCATGCAGGCCCAGGAGAATGTGGCGGCCTCCCCCTGGCGTGAGCGGGTCACCATCATAGAGAGCGCCATTCAGGATCACCTCGCCCCCCCTTACGATCTCATCGTCTCCAACCCGCCCTATTTCCCGGCAGGCCAGACACTCCGCGATCCGGCCAGGGCTCTGGCCCGTCATACCGGGGGGCTCGACCCCAGGGGATTGCTGGCCGCCAGCGATCGCCTGCTGAACCATACCGGGCAACTGGCCCTGGTGCTGCCCACGGCGATGGCGGATGAAATTTTATGCATTTCGTCGAGTTATGATCTGTATGAGCGTTGTTATCTGGCTGTTACCACCAGAGAGGGGAAAGAGGCAAATCGTGTTTTATTGCTGCTTGGCAGAGGATTAAACAAGTGTGAGAGGGGTGAAATTGTGATCCATTCTGCCACAGGAGGCTATTCCGACAGATATATCCAACTAGCCAGCCCCTTCTATTTGAAGATGTAAATTTTGCCTTGAACTATTTTTTCACATCATTATGCTGACTGCTAAATGAGCGCCCGCTCAAGACCAGTTCAAACCACTGGTCGCGATGAAAAAACCAGCGGGGCTCTTTTTTTTACCCCCGGAAAGTGCCGGTCACTGACAAATAAAAAACTATAACAAGCAATAGTTTACAAGACAGACGAGGTTGAACTTGACGAAATCACTCACATTGTCCGATGTACTCGGATTGGGCTTCATGACCTTTGCGTTCTATCTGGGCGCAGGCAACATCATCTTCCCGCCCCTGGCCGGCTTCATGGCGGGTGAGCACCTCTCCCTGGCCATGCTGGGCTTCCTGGTCACCGCCGTGGGCCTGCCCCTCATCACCATCATCGCCGTCGCCAAGGCTGGCAACGGCTGGGCCGGCATGACCAAGCTGCTGCCGGCCGGCGTGGCCACCGCACTGGCCGTCGCCATCTACATCATCATCGGCCCGGCCTTCGCCGCCCCCCGTACCGGCCTGGTGGCCTACGAGATGGGCCTCAAGCCCTTCCTTGGCGACATGGGACCATCCGGTCTGGCTGCCTACACAGTACTGTTCTTCGGCGTGGCCATCCTGGTCTCCCTCAACCAGGGCAAGCTGATGGATGCCATCGGCAAGTACCTGACCCCGCTACTGATGCTGCTGCTGCTGACCCTGGCCATCGGTGTCTTCGTCGCACCGCAAGGAAGCATGCCTGCCGCATCCGGTGACTACCAGAGCACCCCCTTCGTGAAGGGCATTCTGGAAGGCTACAACACCATGGACACCCTGGCGTCCCTGATGTTCGGCGCCCTGATCGTCGACCTGCTGCGCCAGAAAGGCATCCATGGCTACCAGAGCCAGTTCAAGTACCTGGCCATCGCGGGCATCATCTCCGCCATCGGTCTCTCCGTTGTCTATGTCTCCCTGTTCCAGCTGGGCAACACCGCTGCCGGCGTCGCCACAGACGTGAGCAACGGCGGTGCCATCGTCAACGCCTACGTACTGAGTCTGTTCGGCCAACCGGGTCAGTTCATCCTGGCAGCCATCATTACCCTGGCCTGCTTCACCACGGCCGTCGGCCTCATCTCCGCCTGCTCCGACTTCTTCCACAACCTGACCGGCATGAGCTACAAGAAGCTGGTCGTGCTGCTGGGTGTCATCTGCGGCGTCGTGGCCAACGTGGGCCTGAGCCAGCTCATCAGCCTCTCCATTCCGGTGCTGGTCGCCATCTACCCGGTTGCCGTGGCGCTGGTACTGGTCACCTTCCTGAAGGGTTACTTCGGTCGCCCCCGCCTGGTGTTCCGCTCCGTGCTGCTGGTCGCCTTCCTGTTCGGCTGCCTGGACGGCCTGGGCGCCGCCGGCATGAAGATGGATGCTTTCGCCTTCCTGCCGCTGTTTGACAAAGGCCTGGCCTGGTTGCTGCCGACCCTGCTGGCCTGTGGCCTCGGTGTCATGGTGCGTGGCAATGGCAAGCTGGCTGCAGAAGCGGCCTGATAACAGATCTTGACCAAATGAAAGAGGCCAGCATTTGCTGGCCTCTTTTTTGTTGGTGCAATCTGGTTCATCCGTTGTGGAGAGCGCTCGTCAGAGTACGGTTGCTGGCTTGGGTTTGCCTGCAAGACCGTACCAGTGATGCTCAAACCGGCCCGCATGCCAGCGCAGGGTGCCCCAGGGCTGGTCAGCCTGCCAGCGCGGGAAGTTGATCTCCACGCGGTTGTCTTCGTACTTGTAGAGAGAGGTGCTGATCTCGATATCCGACAGGATAAGCAGCACCACCCCACCGATGACACTCCATTTCAGCATCTTCCACATGGCGATTACTCGAAGCAGATCTCGATGGTGGCACGGCCATACTCCGATTCGAACGGCATCATGATCTTGGCGCCGTCGGCCCGGTGAGTGATGGTGTGATTGGGACCGGAGACGATGACCGGGGTCGCCATGTCGAACTCATAGCCCTTCTCCCCCAGCATGCGTTTGGCGCCGCCCGTCACCATGTTGGTGATCTCGCCCACCATGTCGGTCACTTCCTCGTTGATGGTGGCCGGCGCCTCCCCCAGCATGCGACGCATGATCTCCAGTGCCAGCCCCTTCTCGAAGCTGATGGAGAGGGAACCCCGGGTCTGCGGACCCACCATGCCAATCAGGCCGGAGACATCTCCCCGAGCCAGCTCGTCCGTCTTGCGCTTGGGCGCGCCCGGTTTGAGTTCCAGCTGTGCCATGGTGGAGAGCACGTTGAGCAGGGAGAGCAGGAACGGGTTTACAAAATCAGCCTTCATCTTGACTTCCTACGGTAGCGGAACAGCGGGCACATTGACCATGGGCTTCTATGGTCTTGTTGGTAATAGTAAAACCATGCTGATGAGCCTGCTCGGAAAAGGCGCTGTCGATGGCGGGATCGTGCAGCTCCACTACCTCACCGCAACGATCGCAGATCAACAGTTGCATCGGGTGGGCATGGTCGAAGTGGCAGCAGAAGATGAAGGCGTTGAGCGACTCCACCTTGTGGGCAAAGCCCTGTTCGAGCAGGAAGTCGAGCGCCCGATAGACGGTAGGCGGTTTGGCATGAGCTTCGGTCTGCTGCAACTGGGCCAGCAAATCATAGGCACTGATGGCATTGCCGTGGGCGGCAAGCAGCCGGAACACCTGGCGCCGTGTCGGGGTGAAACGGATCCCGCGCTGCTCGCAGAGGCGTTCCGCTCGTTGTAGAAGTTGGTCTTGATTCATGTTCACGCAGATACCCTGTCAATTAGCCGGATACTATCACAGGGCCCCCAGTGCGCGGCGACAAAATTCATTTTCTGGGGCTGTCTCACGTTGTGATAGAATCCCGCCCCTTGTTTGGCCAACCCGGATGATTTTTATGCAGGCGCAGCGCTTTTCCATCGCCCCCATGCTGGACTGGACCGATCGGCATTGCCGTTATTTCCACCGTCTGATGACCCGCCAGACCCTGCTCTATACCGAGATGGTGACCACGGGCGCCATCATCCATGGCAAAGGGGATTATCTGGGTTACAGCGAGCAGGAACACCCTCTCGCCCTGCAACTGGGTGGCAGCAACCCGGCAGACCTGGCCCGCTGCGCCAGGCTCGCCGAGGAGCGCGGGTATGACGAGGTCAACCTCAACGTCGGCTGCCCTTCCGATCGGGTACAAAACGGCCGCTTCGGCGCCTGCCTCATGGGCGAACCCGCGCTGGTGGCCGATTGCGTCAAGGCGATGCGCGACGTGGTCGACATTCCGGTCACCGTGAAGACCCGTATCGGCATCGACGAGCAAGACTCCTACGAGTTCTTGCAGGCCTTCATCGAGCAGGTAAGGGACGCCGGTTGCGATACCTTCATCGTCCATGCCCGCAAGGCCTGGTTGAGCGGCCTGAGTCCGAAAGAGAACCGCGAGATCCCGCCCCTCGATTATCCTCGCGTCTACCGGGTCAAGCAGGATTATCCGGAACTGACCATTGCCATCAACGGCGGGGTGACCAGTCTGGAACAGACTCTTGAACATCTGCAGCACCTCGACGGGGTCATGATGGGCCGCGAAGCCTACCAGAATCCCTACATTCTGGCCCAGGTGGACAATCTGGTGTTCGGCGAGAACCGTGCCGTGCCGAGCCGCCACGAGGTGGTGCGGATGATGCTGCCCTACATCGAACAAGAGCTGGCCAAGGGAAACTACCTCTCCCACATGACCCGCCACATGCTGGGGTTGTTCCAGAACATGCAGGGCGCGCGCGCCTGGCGTCGCCATCTGAGCGAGAATGCCTGCAAGCCGGGGGCCGACATTCAAGTGGTGCTGGACGCCATGGCCAAGGTGCCGGAGTTCGCGCCGGCCGACGCGGTGGAGTGATCATGTACCGCTTCACCGGATCCTGGCTGCACAAGGCCCTGGTGCGTCTGTGCGCCGGCCTGCTCACCATTCTCGGCATCAAGCTCAGCGCCTTCTATTTCATCGGGCTGCTGATCTTGCTGGGGCTGCACCGGGACCAACTCCTGGGCTGAACGCCACCTCTCCCGAACAAGAAAAAGCCGGCGCCCCTGCGCCGGCTTTTTTGTCACCACGGAGGCGACCCGACAGTCTGGCTTACTCCTCCTGAACCATGAACTGGAGTTCAGGGGGAGAAGAGGTCAGCACATCGGCGCAGTAATCCCAGGTCGAGATGCGGTAGTGCTGCAAATCTTCATCCAGGTGCAGTCCATCGGATTCCTGATGGAACCAGCTGGCGAAACGGGACGGGGTAATGAGCTGGATCTGCTCCTCGATGACGTGGCTGTCACGCCCCTCCGCCAGATCGCAATCCTCCATCACCCGCACCGCGAAGATGTGGCGAAAACTCACCCGGCACAGGGGCAACGGAGGCAGATCGATGCTGCGAGCACGCCCCAGCATGACGGTCAGGGTGTCGCTCCAGATATCCTGATGCAGTTCGGCCACGACCAGGCCGGGAGGGAGTTGACGAGAGGGAGCCCAGGGGACGGCTACCTGCCGAATGGCATTTTTCTGTTCCATATCCACCTCGCTACAGCGCATGCCATATCCTGAGTGTATCTGAAACAAATTTTGACGAAGATGGCAAGAAAAAACCCGGCACAAGCCGGGTTTCATTTGATTACAAGACGACCTTATTTGACGGCGTCTTTCAGCGCCTTGCCAGCCACGAAGGACGGCACATTGGCAGCTGCAATCTGGATCTCTTTACCGGTTTGCGGGTTGCGACCGGTACGGCCCGCGCGATGGTTGACCTTGAAGGTACCAAAACCCACCAACTGAACGGCATCGCCCTCTTTCAGGCTCTGGGTAATACCATTGATGATCTCTTCCAGAGCGACTTTGGCCTGAGCTTTGCTCAGGTCTGCTTTGGCGGCAATTGCATCGACAAGTTGAGCTTTGTTCATAACATTTCCTTTATGATCGGGCATTTAGCACCGGGCCACTCTATTCAAAAAAAAACACTCAGGCAAAGGCTTTATCAGCCGGATTGGCTTGAATGCTGGGGTTTTCATCAAGATCTGCGGAAATAGTCACATATATCGCCCCCTTGTCCCCTGGATGGGCGACAGGATGCGAAGCACCGGTGGGGAGCGGCATGCAAATCCCCGCCTGATGTAACAATATCCCTACACTCCTATTGACGGTCAACAGGATTTTCCCTAGTTATAGGAGTGTCGTCAGTCGATGAGAATGACCGGAGGCGTGCGACCCGAGTGCCGCATGCCATGCCCATGGAGGGACTATGTTAACTGAACTGGAAAAAACCAAGCGCGCACTGGCAGGCAAGCACAGAGCAATAGATGACTGGCTGGATGCCAGACAGGCGTTGCTGGTCGAGTACATGCGACTGGCAGGCCTTATGCCCGCCAAGTGCAAGCAACGCACCCTCCCAGGCCATGTAGAACTGCAACGTTTTTGCGAACAACTGGTCGACTACGTCAGCGCAGGCCATTTCGAGATCTACAACCACGTCGTCACCGCCTTTGAGCAAGCCAGCGGCGACAAACTGGAGCTGGCCAAGCGCATCTACCCCCATATCCGTGCCTGTACCGAATTCGCGCTGGAGTTCAACGACAAGTACAGCAACGCCGACGAAGCCCAGTTGCTGCAACTGGACGAGGATCTGAACCAGCTCGGCCCCGTGCTGGAAGACAGGTTCAAACAGGAGGATCGGCTGGTCAAGGCGCTGCAGGTGGTGGAATCCCTCAGCCATCAGCAGGTCTGATATTCAATATCGGAGCCAGTTCAATATCCTGGCGTGCCAGCTGGATTACACTCTGCAACATGAAGAATGAGCATCTTGCTCGCACGCAGACCGGAGACGACCATGGCCGAGCGCCGCCACTTTACTCGGATTTTCTATTTGACCGCCGCCAAGCTCACCCAGGGTGAACACCAGTGGCGCACCCAGCTGGTCGATGTCTCCCTGCAGGGAGCCCTGCTGCTCAGACCCGAGGATTGGGTCGCCAGCGAGGACAAGGAGTACGAAATCTGCTTCGTGCTCGGGGGCAGCGACATCGAGATCAAGATGCAGGTCGAGCTGACCCACGAAGCCAGCAAGAAGCTGGGGTTTTACTGCCACCACATCGACATCGACAGCGCCACTCACCTCAAGCGGATGATCGAGCTGAACATCGGAGAGGAGCAACTGCTCCATCGCGAGCTGGAGCAGTTGCTGCAAGAGCACCGAGACCACGTCCCCCCCGAATCCTGAGCGGGCGGGCAGAAAAACAAAGGAGCGTTCATACGCTCCTTTTTCATGGTTGGTTACAGGGCCTCGAGGGCATCGGAGAGTTTCTTCACCGGCACCACCTCCATCCCCTCGATGGGATGTTTGGGCGCATTGGCATGCGGGACGATGGCTCGGCGGAAACCGTGCTTGGCCGCCTCCTGCAGTCGCTCCTGACCCGAGGGCACGGGCCGTATCTCGCCGGAGAGCCCCACCTCACCAAAGACCACCAGATCCTTGGGCAGGGCCTGATCCCGGAAGCTCGACACCATGGCCAGCAGCAGCGCCAGATCCGCGCTGGTCTCCTCGACTTTGACGCCACCCACCACGTTGATGAACACATCCTGATCCGCCATCTGCAACCCGCCGTGACGATGCAGCACCGCCAGCAGCATGGCGAGACGGTTGTGGTCCATCCCCACCGCCACACGGCGCGGATTGGAGAGCTGGGAGTAATCCACCAGCGCCTGCAACTCCACCAGCAGGGGGCGCGTGCCTTCCCAGATCACCATGACGATGGAGCCCGGCGCCTGCTCCTCCCCGCGGCTGAGGAAAATCGCGGAAGGGTTGCTCACCTCCTTCATTCCCTGCCCGGTCATGGCGAAGACCCCCAGTTCGTTGACCGCACCGAAGCGGTTCTTGTGGGAGCGCAGGGTGCGAAAACGCGAGTCGTGCCCGCCATCCAGCAGCACGGAGCAGTCGATGCAGTGCTCCAGCACCTTGGGGCCAGCCAGGGTGCCGTCCTTGGTGACGTGGCCCACCATGAAGATGGCCACATGATTCTGCTTGGCATAGCGTGTCAACAGCGCCGCCGACTCCCGCACCTGGGAGACGGAACCCGGCGCGGACTGCACATCCGCCACGTGCATCACCTGGATGGAGTCGATGACCATGATCTGAGGTTGCTCCTGCTGGGCGATGAGGCAGATCTGCTCGACACTGGTCTCGGACAACATGCGCAGCTTGTCCGTGGGCAGACCCAGCCGACCGGCCCGCATCGCCACCTGTTGCAGTGATTCCTCACCGGTCACATAAAGGGTCTTCATGCGCTGCGCCAGGCCGCACATGGTCTGCAGCAACAGGGTCGACTTGCCGGCCCCGGGGTTGCCACCGATGAGAATGGCCGAACCGGGGACCACGCCGCCACCGAGTACGCGGTCCAGCTCTTTGAAGCCCGAGCTGAAACGGGGGATCTCCGTGGTGGCGATCTCCGCCAGGGTCTGCACCTGGCTGCCGACGGCGCCCGCATAACCGGTATAGCGAGCACTCTTGCCGGGTGTCGTCACCCCCAGTCGCACCTCGGTGATGGTGTTCCACTCCTTGCACTCGCTGCACTGGCCTTGCCAGCGGGTGAAGTCGGCTCCACATTCGGAACAAACATAGGCGGTTTTGTTTTTGGCCATGGATAACTCGGGGACAGGATGAATTCCTGCTTGATATACTTGTTTGCGACCGGCAGATCAAACCCAGAATCGGAAAAGTGACTTTCCGCGGCAGGAATACATGGATTCAGAACAACCACTACATCTGATAGAACAACTTGTCCCCCTGCTCCGGGAAAAGGACTTCGACGAAATCTTCAACCGTCTGACCCAGAACGAAAATACCAACAGCCGGTTCCTGCTGAAGATGGAACTCAAACGCAAGTGCACCCCCTGCCGGCGCGTCATCGACATGCGCAACGAGCTGGGCGCCCTCTGTCAGGTGCATGAGTTCGACGGGGTGACCCACTTCATGCCCGCCGAGGCCATCGAGCTGTTTCAATCCCAGTGCTACCTCTACCGGGACAGCTACACCCTGGGGGTCTACGAGGCGCTGCAAGCCTGGTACAAACTCAACCAGGGGCGCAGCGACAATCTGGCACTGCCCATCAGCCCGTTTCGTCCGTTCGATGTCAGCGCCATCCCCTTCGCCAGCCATTACGGGCGACAGGAAGAGCGCATGCACTTCAGCTCTCCCATGGTGCTCCAGCTCGCCAACGGCGAGAAGATCCTCGCCAAGAGCTCCGACATCTCCCTCGGCGGCATCCGGGTATCCGTGCCCTATCTGCCCGACTACCAGACAGGCGACCTGATAGCCGTCTTCTTCACCGGACTGGAACGCGATCATCCCCATCCCCTGCTGCGTGACCCGGTCAGCTACCAGATCCTGGGGGAGGAGAGAAAAGAGGACAAATTCTGGCTCAGGCTGCTCAAGAACGGCGAGCATCCGGTGTTCGACGAGTTCCTGCGCGACTTCATCGAGCGCAACCGCAGCCGCTATCGCGTCAGCGTCGACTACCTGCTCTCCGCCGCCGTCATCAAGGGGTATGAGCAGTTCTATCTGCCGCGCATGACCGGCATGCCCCTCTATTTCGGCAAGGGCAGCATCCCCGCCCTCGAGATCGCCCTGCGCACCGAGAACAACCAGCACATTCTCGAATACTGGCGCGACGCCAAGAACCGCGACATGCTCGCCAGCCTCTTCACTGCGGCCCGCATGCCCTCGTTGCTTCCAGGCAAAGAGGGGCTGCGCGAGACGCTGATCTACAGCTTTACCCATGCGGTACGCAGCCACCTCTACTTCTTCTCCGCGACCCGGGAGGAGCTGGAACAGAGCGGACTGACCGCGCTCTTCTTCCAGATCGGCGCCCGCCGCCCCAGCTGGCGGGTATACAAGTTCAGCATGGAAGCCTGCACCCTGCGGGAGGCCGACCTCGACAACCCCCAGGGCGGGGCGAGCCCGTTGCAGGACAGGCTGCTGCGCGAGCGCCTGGCCCAGCTCGGATACGTGGGCATGCTGCAGGAGATAAACCTGGACAACCAGCGCGACGAGTTCCAGCGAGAGACGGGTCAGGATCCGCTCAACGCCAACGCCTTGCAGCGCTTTGGCCATGACATCCATGCCGCCCCCTTCGAGATAGAGACGCTGCACTATGTGCAACTGCGCAAGGAGGCGCGCTACATGCACAAGACGGCCATCGTCTTGCATCACAAGGAGCGAACCTGGGTCGGCTGGACCCGAGACATCTCGGCCCACGGCATGCAAATCGAGCTGGAGGAGCCGTTCGACGGGGAGAAGGGAGACATCATCACGGTGGCCCTGCCCCGTTTGCAGGAGCTCGCCAGGAACATGGACCTGCAACGCCTGCCCTATCGGCTGGTCAGCCTCAACCTGAGCAGAACCGTGCTGCATCTGTGCATCGAGGGGACGGCCGAGCGCCATACCGGCCACCAGTTCTTCAGCCTGCTGATCGAAAGCAACCAGAACAAGCTCAAGACCACCCGGGAGTTCAATCGCTATCGCGGCATGGCCAGGGCGCTGCGCAACCTCTACACCCACCACCTGTTCAACACCCCCGTCTATGTGAACAAGCTCAAGGCCGCCCCGAAACTGGCCGCGGCCGGCCTCTCGCCACAGCCACGCAGCCTTTCCCGTCTTCTGCGCATCTGTGCCGAGCAGGATCAGCAGTTGAACCTGTATCCCCTGTTCCAGGGGGCTCTGCTCAAGGCCCTGCTGCTCAATCCCCTGCGCGCCATCGAGCGGGAAGACAAGCCGGAAGAGGAGGAGGTCTACATCGCCGCCCTCCACTCCCAGGGGGGAACCCCCCTGTTTCGCAGCCACCTGGCCAGCAGCTTCAGCTCACCGGATCAAAAGCGCCGCTTCATCGAGCTGGCCCGGCAACAGGGCGAGTTCTATTCGGTACTGGTGGGTATTTCGCGCACCGGCCGCCCGGACACCAGCTTCATCGCGGGTGAACTGGACTACATCGCCAAGTTCGCCATTCACAAGGCCAAGAAGCTGGAAGAGGAGCTCTGGAGTGTCGTGGGCGTGGGTGAACTGACCGATACCACCGAGGCGACCCTGTTCCGCCTTGGCATACCATCCGGGCCCCGCTAGCCAGCAGGGCAGGGAGACAACAAAAAACGGGCACGCAAGTGCCCGTTTTTTGTCTATCAGGCAGCCTGGGGGTTGCGCAGCCAGGCGAGGATGTCGGGGAAGTGATCCTCCTGTGCCTGGGGCGCCGTCAGCATGTTGATGTGGTCGTAATCGAGCCGGTTGCCGTTGTCCCGCCCAAGGCGGGTGTGGCGGGCGGCCGAGCCCATCTCGTCGCTGAAGCGGCGCACGTCGACGGGGTGGCCAAGTACCTTGTCCGCCTTGGCGGAAATCATCCAGAGCGGGGGCCAGTTGACCCGGCTCGCCGCCTCGTCATAGGTGAAACCGTCAAAGGGATCCTGCCAGGGCCCGCACTTGACCCAGGGAATGGTCTCCTGCAGGTAGCGCAGGGGCTCATCATCGGCCCCTATCTTCAACCGGCGGGCGGCCAGAAATCCCCGGCGGCGCGCCAACCAGGGGGCGAGCCGGTTCCAGATCAGATCCACCTTCAACCAGCGCTCCGGGTTCTGCACCGAGACCCCCCGCTTGGTGCCGAAGAACACCAGGCTGGCAACCTGCTCCGCCAGCTCGGGGAAGCGCACCAGGGTCGAGGCCATGATGACGCCGCCCCAGGAGTGGGCCATCCAGTGCACCCGGGCACCGGCATGGCGGGCCGATACCCAGCGCTGCAGAGCGGGCAGATCCTCGGTGATCAGCTCATGCTGACCGTGGCCGGCCCGCTCGGCGATGGTCGGTGTGCTCAGACCCCGACCACGCAGATCCGCCACATAGACCTGATACCCGTGGCGAGCCAGAAAGCAGGCCAGCCCCTTGCCCGATTCGGTGTAGAAGATGCGGCCGTTCTCGATGGCCCCGTGCACCATCAGGATGGGGTCGGCATGCACCGCGACACCGGGCTGGATATGGCGCACATGGAGTCGATGCTCACCGCAGGGGACAAACAGGGATTGCTGTAACAGTTCCATCTCGTGATCGGCTCCTCCTTGAGCGGGATCAGCACCAGCGCCGGTCGCGACAAGCCAAGGCGCCGAGCAGGCAGAGCACCCCTTCCAGATCGTGGTGATTGAGGGTCGCCGCCGCCTGGGCACGTACCAGGGGTTTGGCATGAATGGCAATACCAAGCCCCGCCACCCCCATCATCTTGAGATCGTTGGCACCATCGCCGACCGCGACCGTCTGGGATGCAACCACACCGTACTCCGAGGCCAGCTGTTGCAGCGCCTCGGCCTTGGCGGCGGCATCGACGATGGGGCCGCTCACCTTGCCGGTCAGCAGGCCCCCTTCCACCGCCAGCTCGTTGGCGAAAATGGCATCCAGACCCAGAGCACGCTGCAACTCGCCGGCAAAGCGGGTGAAGCCACCGGAGGCGATCGCCACCTTCCAGCCAGCCTGCTTGAGGGTATCGACCATGAGTGGCAGGCCCGGCATCCAGGGCATGTCGGCCGCCACCTCGTCGAGGATGGTGACCGGCGCCCCTTCTAGCAGCGCCACCCGGGCACGCAGACTGTCGGCAAACTCCAGCTTGCCCTGCATGGCTGCCGCGGTAACGGCCGCCACCTGCTCACCGACCCCGGCCAGCCGCGCGATTTCGTCGATGCACTCTATCCTGATCGCGGTGGAATCCATGTCCATCACCAGCAGACCGGGCTCACTCAGGGTAGGCACGGCGGCCAGATGACACAGGTCGATGTCCCACTCCTGGGCTTTGAGCGCCTGCACCAGCTCGGGGGAGAAGCGGTTGGTGCCAAGCAGCAGCAGTGGAATACCGGCCTGCTCCCCTGCGGGATAGAGGCTGGCCTCGAGCCCCTGGGCATCCAGCTGCTGGGCCAGGCGGGCCAGATGACCGGCCTCCAGCCCCTTGCCAAACAGGACAATCCAGGCGCTGTCATGGGCGTTGGCCGCGGGCAGCAGGGCTTCGTTGGTGAGCTGCCAGCAGGGGGCACAGCTCAGGGCCCCGGACCAGTCGTGCAGGGAGCGGGGAAGTTGGGACAACAACATAAGAGAGACGCCTTCCTTGGAAATCATGGGGTTCATCATGCGGGCCCAGAGTAGCGTATTGCTTTTTGTACAGGCAAGCGCCAAGATCCCGCCTGCGGTGCGGGCAGACATGGAAACAGACCACCCTGTTTCCCGCTTCGCGGCACCGGGGCACCAGCCAGCCCCGCTCATCCATTACCAGAGGCCCGGTTCTGTGCGTCATCTTCCCATCAAACGTGTTGTCAGCCTGGCGGCGGGAGTCCTGCTCGGTCTCTGGGTGCTGGTGCTGCTCATCCACATGCAGGGAGAGAGCCAGGCCGCCCTGCACGCGGCGGCACGGGACAGAGCACAGGCGCTGGTCGCCTATGCCGCCCGGGACATGCGCCGCTGGATCAAGGAGGACAAGGAGAGCGAGCTGGAGAGACTGGCGCAGGATCTGGCCGCCGAGCCCGACATTCTGGATGTCACCCTCTATGACGCCCGCGGTATTCCCCTCGCCCAGTCGGACAACGCCCTGCCGCTGGACAGCCTGCTGCCCATCGGCAGCGACAACAAATCCCTGCCGGAGCAGGGCAAGGGGCGCATCCAGTTCGTCCAGGAGATCCAGGACGGAAACCTGACCCTGGGCTATCTGAGGATCACCCTGGAAGAGCAGAAACTGCTGGCCGCACAGGATACCCATCTCAAGGTCAACCAGGAGAAACAGCGCCTGATGCTGCTGGTGATGCTGCTGGCCGGCCTGCTCATCTCCTACGGGGTCCGTCGCAACTACATGCGGGTGCGCAAGCACAAGAAACAGAGCAAACCCGCCGCTCCGCAATAAGCAGGGGGTGGATCCCATCCTCCGGCTTGTATATAACACTGGCAAGATCACTGGCAGGAGAGCCACATGATTGCCCCCCCCTTGCCTCGGGATGAACACAGTCGACTGGAACGACTGCGCATCCTCGGCCTGCTCGACCACGAGCCCATCGATCAGCTTGATCGCCTCACCCGGCTCATCACCCGGCATTTCGCACTCCCCATCGCCATGGTCTCCCTGACCGACGTGAACAGGCAGTGGTTTCTCGCCCGCACCGGGGTCGATATGTGCGAGATCAACCGGGAACACTCCTTCTGCGGTCATGCCATTTTGCGCCCCGACATCATGCAGGTGCCGGATGCCAGACGGGATCTCCGCTTTGCCGACAATCCGCTGGTGACCGATGATCCCGGCGTGGTCTTCTACGCCGGCCGACCCCTGCGCGCCCTCGATGGCGTGGTGCTCGGCACCCTCTGCCTGGTGGACCATGTGCCGCGTCATCTCGACGAAGATGCCTGCCGGGATCTCGACGACTTCGGCCGCCTGGTGGAGAACACCCTGCACGATCTGGAGCGACGCCACCAGGTGCGCACCCTCAACCAGGTGCTGGAAGACAAGGAGCATCTCTTCACCCTCACCTTCAACCAGTCGTCGGTGGGCATGGCCCTCTCCTCCCTCGAGGGGAAATGGCTGAGAGCCAACCCGGGGCTGGAGCGGCTGCTCGGTTACAGCGAGCACGAGATGCTGAGCCGGACCTGGCTCGCCATGACCCATCCCGAAGATCTGCAACGGGAGCAGCCCCTGTTCGATGCCCTGATCGCGGGGCAACGGCAGGATTACCGGCTGGAGAAGCGGATGATCCGGGCCGATGGCACCCAGTGCTGGGTCCAGCTCAGCGTGACCCTCTGCCAGAGCCGCACCATGGCCCCCCACATGATCGCCGTGTTTGCCGACCTCACCGAGCGCAAACAGGCCGAGGCCGAACTCGTGCGGCTGCAGCAAGGGCTCGAGCAGCAGGTGCAGTCACGGACCCGGGAGCTTTCCCGCACGGTGGAACAGCTGCATCAGGAGATGCGCGAGCGCGGCGCCATGCAGCAGCAGCTGTGGCAGGAGCAGCGCCGCTTGCAGCACATGCTGGAGCACACCAGCAATGCCTTCCTCGAGCTCGATGCCGATTTCATCATCACAGGCTGGAACCCGGCCTCCACCACCCTGCTCGGCTGGCACGCCGACGAGATGCTGGGCCGTCCCCTCTTCGGGCTGCTCGGCGCCGAGCATCCCCTGCTGAGCCTGTCAGGCAACCCGCAGAGTCCGCCACGGCGGCTGGAGTGCGACATCATCACCCGCACAGGCCGGCACATCCCGGTCGAGGTGATTGCCGAGCGTTACCAGTTCGACGGCAAGGTGCGCATCGCCCTGTTTTTGCACGACATCACGGCCCGCCGCCAGGTGCTCGCGGAGATCGAGCGTGGCCGTGCCCGACTGCGGGCCATCACCGATGGCCTGCCGGTCACCATCAGCATGGTGTCGCCCGAGGGGCGTTACCTGTTCGCCAACCAGGCCTATTGCCGCTACTTCGGGCTCGATACCGAACAGATGCGGGAAATGAGCGTGCGGGACGTCATCGGCGAGGAGGCCCACGGCAGGGCCATGGCCTATGTGGCAAAGGCCCTCGCCGGTGAGCAGGTGAGTTTCGAGCACCGTTTCGATCTCCCCATAGGCCGACGCGACCTCAGGATCACCATGATCCCGAGCCGGGGCGACGAACCCGGGGTCTACATCCTCGGCAGCGACATCACCGAGTTCAAGGCGCTGCAAAGCCAGCTGGAACACGAGGCGGCTCACGACCCCCTCACCGGCCTGCCCAACCGGCGCGCCTTCACCCTGCGCCTCTCCCGGGAGCTGGAGCGGGTGCGCCAGAATGCCGAACCCCTGGGCCTGCTGTTCCTCGATCTCGACGGCTTCAAGGGGATCAACGACAGGCTGGGACACCACGTCGGCGATGCCCTGTTGCAACGCTTCGCCCAGGTGCTGAGTGCCGAGGTGCGCCCGGGGGACATGGTGGCGCGCCTGGCCGGCGACGAGTTCACCATCATACTGCCTGCCCTGCGCCAACCCGCGCAGGAGCTGCCTGCCCTGTGCGAACGACTGCTGGCGGCCATGGCGGTTCCCGGGGACGTGGCCGGTCACCGGCTGCCCCTTGCCGGCAGCATAGGGGGTGCCCTCTGTCATTCGGGCCAGTATTGTCACATCGATGATCTGCTGCACCGGGCCGATGCCGCCATGTACCAGGCCAAACAGGCGGGCAAGGGGCGCTTCGCCCTCGATCTCTGACCGTGCTTCGCAAAAATGCAAAACGGCGGCCCGAGGGCCGCCGTTTTTTTATGCGCGAGGGGGATCAGTTGTCACCCAGCAGGACGGAGTCCAGCGCGATTTCGATCATGTCGTTGAAGGTCAACTGACGCTCTTCGGAGGTGGTCTGCTCACCAGTACGGATATGGTCGGAGACGGTGCAGATGGTCAGCGCCTTGGCACCGTACTCGGCGGCCACGCCATAGATACCGGCGGCTTCCATCTCGACACCCAGGATGCCGTATTTTTCCATGACGTCGAACATGGAGGGGTCCGGGGTGTAGAACAGATCGGCGGAGAAGATGTTGCCCACGCGCACGGCCACGCCCTTGTTCTTGGCGGCCTGAACGGCATTGGCCACCAGGTCGAAGTCGGCGATGGCGGCAAAGTCGTGGTCCTTGAAGCGCAGACGGTTCACTTTGGAGTCGGTGCAGGCACCCATGCCGATCACCACGTCACGCAGTTTCACGTCTTCACGCACGGCACCGCAGGAGCCCACGCGGATCAGGGTCTTCACGCCGTAGTCGGTGATCAGCTCTTTTGCGTAGATGGAGCAGGACGGGATGCCCATGCCGTGGCCCATGACGGAGATGCGACGACCCTTGTAGGTGCCGGTGAAACCGAACATGTTGCGCACGTCGCACACCTGCTCGACGTTCTCCAGGAAGGTTTCGGCGATGTACTTGGCACGCAGGGGATCGCCCGGCATCAGCACGGTATCAGCAAAGGCGCCATCTTTCGCATTGATATGAGGAGTTGCCATTCTCTTTATTCCTTCACACTAGGTTGAGTTTTATTGTCTTTATGGATTGTCCGCTGCCTGCGCGGCGGCGGTACATTACAGGAAACCGGGGCCCTGTGGCACCCCGGGCAGGCGAACCGGCCCGGGGTCACCATCACAGGAAGCTGGTACCGTATTGCAGCTTGGGCAGGCCGTGGTAGGCCGCGATGCTCTGGCCGATGTCGGCGAAGGTCTCGCGACGACCGACGGAGCCCGCCTTGACCGGCTTGCCGTAGAACAGTACCGGAATGTATTCGCGGGTGTGGTCGGTACCACTCCAGGTCGGGTCACAGCCGTGGTCGGCGGTCAGCACCACCACGTCGCCATCCTGCAGCAGGTCGAACAGCTCCGGCAGGCGGGAGTCAAAGTACTCCAGCGCATCGGCGTAGCCCTTGACATCACGGCGGTGACCGTAGGAGGAGTCAAAGTCCACGAAGTTGGTGAAGACGATGGTCTGGTCACCGGCCGCTTTCACCTCTTCCAGAGTCCTGTCCCACAGCTCGGTCAGACCGGTCCCCTTCACCTGCTTGGTGATGCCCTGCTGGGCATAGATGTCGGCGATCTTGCCGATGGAGACCACCTGGCCACCCGCTTCCTTCATGTAGTCCAGCACGGTCGGCGCCGGCGGCAGCACGGAGTAGTCGTGGCGGTTGCCGGTGCGCTTGAAGTTGCCCTTGCCGCTGCCCACGAACGGACGCGCGATGACGCGGCCGATGTTGTAGGGCTCCAGCAGCTCGCGCACGATGTGGCACAGCTCATAGAGCTTCTCGAGGCCATAGGTCTCTTCGTGGCAGGCGATCTGGAACACGGAGTCGGCAGAGGTGTAGAGGATCGGCTTGCCGGTGCGCATGTGCTCTTCGCCCAGATCGTCCAGCACCTGGGTACCGGAGGCGTGGCAGTTGCCCAGATACCCGGGCAGACCGGCTTTCTCGACGATGGCATCCAGCAGCTCCTGCGGGAAGCTGTTGTGGTGGTCATGGAAGTAACCCCACTCGAACAAGACGGGCACGCCGGCAATCTCCCAGTGACCGGACGGGGTGTCCTTGCCGGAGGAGAGCTCCTGGGCAAAGCCGTAGGCACCGATCACCTCGACATCCTTGTTCAGTCCGGCCGGGAAGGTGCCGCTGGCGAGTTCGCCCGCGTGGCCCAGACCCAGCTTGCTGAGGTTTGGCAGGTTGAGAGCGCCACGGCCCTCGATCTCACCGGCGGCGCACGCCTTGGCGATATGGCCAAGGGTATTGGCACCCACGTCGCCGAACTTGTCGGCATCGGCGGCAGCACCAATACCGAAAGAGTCCATCATCAGAATAAAGGTACGTTTCATGGGACTTCCCCTTGTTACAAATCAGCCAGACCGATGCGACGGTAAACCTCGGGCAGCGCCTCTGGTCGGGTGTCGCCGATCTTCACGGCAGCCTGCACCATGCGGGCAGCCTCGGCAAATTGAGCTTCTGTCTGAGCGTGGATCAGGGCGAGCGGCTTGTCAGCCTCGACGCTCTGACCCAGGCGGATAAAGTCGGTCAGACCGACCGCATAATCGAGTTTGTCGGCGGCGGCGCGGCGACCACCGCCCATGGCGACCACGGCCAGGCCCAGTTCACGGGTGTCCATGGCGGTGACGAATCCGCTGTGGGCCGCGTAGACGGGGCGCACGATGGCGGCTTTGGGCAGGTAGGCGTCGTAGCGCTCCATGAAGTCGGCGGGACCACCGAGGCCGGTCACCATGCGCCCGAAGATCTCGGCTGCCTTGCCATTGTCCAGCACCGCTTGCAGCTTGGTGCGGGCATCGCCGTCATCGCTGGCAAGACCGGCGGAGATCAGCATCTCGGCGCACAGGGCCATGGTCACTTCGTGGATGCGCGGGTTGCGATACTCACCGGTCAGGTAGCGCACAGCTTCGCGCACTTCCACGGCGTTGCCGGCGCTGGAGGCCAGCACCTGGTTCATGTCGGTCAGGAGTGCAGAGGTGCGGCAGCCGGCCCCGTTGGCTACGGCGACGATGCTCCTGGCCAGCTCTTCAGAGGCTTCAAAGGTCGGCATGAAGGCGCCGGAGCCCACCTTCACATCCATCACCAGCGCTTCCAGCCCGGAGGCAAGCTTCTTGGAGAGGATGGAGCCGGTGATCATGGCAATGGACTCGACGGTGGCGGTGATATCCCGTACCGCGTAGATACGCTTGTCGGCCGGGGCGAGATCGCCGGTCTGGCCGATGATGGCAACCCCCGCCTCTTTCACCACTTTCAGGAAGCGGTCGTTGTCGACCGAGGTCTGGTAGCCGGGGATGGCATCCAGCTTGTCGAGGGTACCGCCGGTGTGGCCGAGACCACGGCCGGAGATCATGGGCACGAAACCGCCGCACGCAGCGACCATGGGGCCCAGCATCAGGGAGACGACGTCACCCACACCGCCGGTGGAGTGCTTGTCGACGATGGGGCCGCCCAGATTGAGGTGGTCCCAGGTCAATACCATGCCGGAGTCGCGCATGGCGCAGGTCAGGGCAACCCGCTCATCCATGGTCATGTCCTTGAAGTAGACCGCCATGGCCAGGGCCGCGATCTGCCCCTCGCCGATGGTGTTGTTGGTTATGCCCTGGACGAAGAATTGAATCTCTTGGGTACTGAGCGCTTCACCGTTGCGCTTCTTGCGAATAATTTCTTGAGGCAAAAACATCTTTCATTCCCTCCGTGCATCACACACGAACACAGACCGAACCAGATCCGAAAGGGGGCGGCGCACCGCCCCCTGCCACCGCTTAGTAACCGCTGGTATTGGCAGGCTTGTCGCCATGCCCCAGGGTCGCCAGCAGGCTGGCCAGCAGGCTGGAGGCGCCGAAGCGGAAGGTGCGGGCGGATACCCAGTCCTTGCCCAGGATCTCTTCGGCCATGGCCAGGTACTGACCCGCCACGGCGGCGTCTTTCACGCCACCGGCCGGCTTGAAGCCCACTTTCGGGTTCTTGGCCTTGATCACTTCCATCATGATGCGGGCAGCTTCCGGGGTCGCGTTCACCGGCACCTTGCCGGTGGAGGTCTTGATGAAATCGGCACCGGCGTCGATGGAGATCTCGGAGGCGCGACGGATCAGCGCCTCTTCCTTCAACTCGCCGGTCTCGATGATCACTTTCAGCAGTACCTTGGCGCCGCAGGCTTCCTTACATGCTTTGACCAGATCGAAGCCGACCTGTTCATTGCCGGCCATGAAGGCGCGGTACGGGAAGACCACGTCCACCTCGTCGGCACCGTAGGCCACGGCGGCGCGGGTCTCGGCCACGGCGATCTCGATGTCGTCGTTGCCGTGGGGGAAGTTGGTCACGGTCGCGATGCGCACGTCGGCGGCGCCGATGTCACGCAGGGTCTTGCGCGCGATGGGGATGAAACGGGGGTAGATGCAGACGGCGGCGGTCAGGCCGGCCGGAGACTTGGCCTTGTGGCACAGGTCGATCACCTTCTGATCGGTGTCGTCATCGTTCAGGGTGGTCAGGTCCATCAGGTTCAGGGCGCGTTGGGCGGCCACTTTCAGATCAGTCATGCTATGTCTCCAAAGTCTTGTTAAGCCCCATCACCCGCGAGCGGCTTCACCGAACACCAAGGGTCGGCAGAGACGTTCCCGGAGCAACGGGATATGGAATTGCAGCGCAAATGCACAGGCAATACGGCTGCAAATAAGGCAAGAGCCCTGTCACTTTCTTACAAAAGTGCGGACTTGGTTCCATGAAGACTTGAGAAAGGCCGACTACGCAGACCCGACTTCCCAATCAATTCCATTTGACCGCCAACACCCGGATTCACCGGGCATTAGTCAATGCCAGCACCCTGCTGGCATCGCCTATTTCAGCCGAGATACCCCGTGTTTGCAAGCCGGATTTGCCAATTTCAGAGGTACCTCACACCCGGCAAATCCAGCGCTGGAAGGCGCTTAAGAGAAGAAGCGGGTCAGGATCCAGGAGTAGGCAATGCCCCCCAGATAGACCCCCACGATCCCCATGACGCCGGAGAGGACGGGCGGCGCCGGTATCGGCAACTTGAGGAAAGAAAACAACACCCCAACGATAAAGCCGGCCGCCATAGCCAGTAGCACTTCATTCATAGAACCTCCGATTTGACTCACTTTATTATTAGTCTTGACAGGAAAACGGTTGTCACCACCCCAAACGAGAACGCCACAGCAAATCGCTGTGGCGTTCGTCTTTATCCTGTCAGTCAGGCGATGTTACATGCCGGACAGCGCCAGGAAGAAGCCTGCGATGGTCGCAGACATCAGGTTGGACAGGGAACCTGCCAGCACGGCCTTCAGACCGAACTTGGCGATGGTGCCGCGACGGTTCGGTGCCATGGAGCCCAGACCACCCAGCAGGATGGCGACGGAGGACAGGTTGGCGAAGCCGCACAGGGCGAAGGAGATGATCGCCTTGGTGTGCTCGGACATGGCCACACCGTTGATCAGCACTTCATCCTTCAGGTAGGGGGCAAAGTTCAGGTAAGCCACGAACTCGTTGACCACCAGCTTCTGACCGATGAAGGAACCGGCCACGACCGCTTCGCTCCAGGGCACGCCGATCAGGAAGGCCAGCGGGGAGAACAGCCAGCCCAGCAGCAGCTCCAGGGAGAGTTGCGGGTAACCGAACCAGCCGCCCACACCGGAGAAGATGCCGTTGATCATGGCGATGAGGCCGATGAAGGCCAGCAGCATGGCACCCACGTTCAGGGCCAGTTGCAGACCGGCGGAGGCACCGGCGGCAGCAGCGTCGATCACGTTGGCCGGCTTGTCGTCCAGCTCACCTTCTGCGGTGTTCTCGTCGTAGCTCGGGGTCTCGGTTTCCGGTACCAGCAACTTGGCGAACAGCAGACCACCCGGGGCAGCCATGAAGGAGGCGGCGATCAGGTATTCCATCTTGACGCCCATGGAGGCGTAACCGGCCAGCACGGAGCCGGCAACGGAAGCCAGACCACCACACATGACGGCGAACAGCTCGGAGTCAGTCATCTTGGAGATGAAGGGACGTACCACCAGCGGGGCTTCGGTCTGACCGACGAAGATGTTGGCAGTGGCGGAGAGGGATTCGGTACGGGAGGTGCCCAGCACCTTCTGCAGACCGCCGCCCAGCAGCTTGATCACCCACTGCATGATGCCGAGGTAGTAGAGTACCGCGATCAGGGAAGAGAAGAAGATGATGACGGGCAGGACGCGGAAGGCGAAGACGAAGCCACCGCCACCGAACACTTCGAACATCTTGTTGCCAACCAGACCACCGAACAGGAATTCGATGCCGTTCTGGCCATAACCGATGACGCTGGAGACGGCGTCGGACACGCCCACCAGGATGTCACGACCGACCGGTACGTAGAGCACGAAGGCCCCCAGACCGGCCTGGATGGCAAAGGCGCCACCTACGGTACGAATTTTGATTGCCTTGCGGTTGCTGGAGAACAGCACCGCAATCAGGATGAGCGTCGCCATCCCTACCAGACCCATTATCAGATTCATTATTAACACTTCCTCTTTAGTAGCACCTGCCAGCTTGTTAACGATTTGTGTATTGAAGCCGCTAATCAAGGGTGCGCATTATACTAATTACGGTGCGACAAAATAGAATACTGGTCACATTTTATAAGCCACAAACGGCCTGAACATCGTTTAATTAGACCGCAAACGATTTTTATGGGCCCTGTTTTTTATCACTCGGTCATCATTTGATAATCAAATGTTAATTTCATGATTTCCTGGGGGGAACAGCCGCCGGGTGGAGTCATGTAACACCGAAATAACATCCTCCAGCGGTTGCTGCCGCAATTGTGCCAACAAGCGGGCTATGGTCGGCAGGCTGGCCGGCGTGTTCACCTCCCCCTGCTGGCCTTGCAGCGGCATGTCGGGAGCGTCGGTTTCCAGCAGCAAGGCCTCCAGCGGCATCTGGCGTATCGCCTCCCGGGTCTTGTTGGCGCGCTCATAGCTGATGACCCCCCCGATCCCCAGCCTGAAACCCAGTTGCCAGAACACCTCCGCCTGATGCAGGGAACCGCTGAAGGCGTGAATGACCCCCCCTTGTGGCGGTGTGAAGCGCCGCAGGATCTTGGCGACCGTGTCGTTGGCACGCACCGAGTGGACGATGAGGGGCAGCGCATGCGCCATGGCCAGCCGCACCTGCGCCTCGAACATCTCGACCTGCCCCTCCTGCGACACATGGGAGCGCAGATCCAGCCCGCACTCCCCCACGGCCACCAGCCCACGGGGCCGACTCGCCAGCAGGGTCTCCAGCCGGGTCAGTGCATCCCGGGGCTGCTTGCCCACATACCAGGGATGGATCCCCAGGCCATAGCGGATGTCGTCGTGGCACCCGGCCAGCGCCATCACCCGCCCCCAGTTTTCCTCTCCCACGGCGGGGATGATATACTCGCCCACCCCCAGCTGGCGCCACCGGGTCAGCAGCGCCTCCCTATCGGCGTCAAAGACCGGAAAATCGAGGTGGCAGTGGGTGTCTATCAATTCCATGTCGCGCTTACCTGTCTGTCGTACTCAATGGGTTCATTCCATGCCAACACACGTTTCCCGAGGCTTTACCCTGATAGAACTGGTGCTGGTCATCATCGTGCTGGGGATCCTGGCCGTGACCGCTCTGCCCCGCTTCATCAACATCCAGGACGACGGGCTCAAGAGCAGCGTCTCGGCCACGGCGGGCAGCTTTGCCAGTGCCGCCCGGCTCGCCCACGCCGGCTGGGCGGTCAAGGTTAAGGGGGAGCCCCTGGCACTCTACAACTTTAGCGGCATGGGCAGGCAGGATCTCGACATCAACAGCCATGGCTGGCCGGTGGGCACCAAGGAGGACCAGGGAGGTCAGGGGCCCGATACCGTTTTCCCCGGTGGCGACAGCGATCAGATTTCCGTCAGCAGCCGGGACGACTGCGAGAGCCTGTTTGGCGCCCTGCTCGATACCGATCTGACGGTGGCCGATGAGTTGCACCAGGATTCAGACAGTGACTACATCTCCCGGCTCATCCCGGCAGACGCTCAGGCTGACGGCGCCCTTCGTCACGACAACTGCCGCTATACCCTGCGCAGCTCCGTGGGCCGCTTCCCGGCATACCCCGACGGGCTATCGTTCGACTACAACAGCGTCACTGGCGCCGTGACCCGCCAGTTCCAGTGAGGTCGTCGCCCTTCTCCGGGCGCTTCTCCTCTTCATCATGGCGTACCGGCGCGCAGCAGCGCCGGTTCTCCGGTGTGAGTCCCCACTCCTGGCACCAGGCATCGTAGCGAGCCAGCCAACGCAGCAATATCCCCTTCATGGGCGCCTCCTTGTCTCGATAGTTTCCCCACAAGCCTGCCCCAATCCAACTCCCCAGACCAGCATCTCGGGGCCAGCGGCGTCATGGCCTGTCCAGCGGCAGCAACAGCCCCATGGAAATCTCGTCCACATAGCCCTCGTCCAGCCGATAGGCCTGCCGTCTCACCCCTTCCTCCACGAACCCGCACTTGCGATACAAGGCGTGGGCCACCTCGTTGTGGGCCATCACTCCCAGCTCCAGCCGGTGGATACCGAGATCCCTCGCGGTCGCGATCAAGGTACGCAGCAACCGTTCCCCCCATCCCTGCCCGCGCGCCCCCGAACGCAGCCCCATCACCACCAGGGCGCAGTGGCGGTTGCGTGCCAGGCCGCCACCAAGGAGCGCGGCAAACCCTTGCACCTCCCCCGCCAGCTCCAGCAGCCACATGGCCTGATTGGGGGCCGCGGCCATGGCCTCGAGCCGCCTGCGCTGCCCCTCGATGTCCGAGGGGCGCTCTCCCGCTTCATACAGCATGAAGCGGGTCTCCCTGTCCAGTTGCCCGAAGAAGCGATCCAGCACCGCCGCATCCTCCACCCCTGCCATACGAATCATCACGCCGACCTCCCTGCCTGGTGGCTCTGCCGACCACAACCATAAAAAAACGACTCCCTCAGGAGTCGTTTTTATCAGAGCCATCTGGCTAACGCCACGCCCTCGGCCCGATCAGGGATTCGCTGACAGGCCGCTTCCACCTGCATCGCGCGAGGGGAAGATCCCGAGCGACGATCAGGCCTTCGCTGGCAGGCTCAGGCGAGCGACCGCTTCCACGTGCATGGAGTGCGGGAACATGTCCACCGGCTGCACCTCGTCCAGCACGAAGCCCTGCTTGACCAGCCAGGCGAGATCCCGGGCCAGGGTCTGGGGGTTGCAGGAGACATAGACCAGACGGCGCGGCGCCATGGCCACCAGGGTCTGCAATACCGCCTTGTCACAGCCCTTGCGGGGCGGATCCATCACCACCACATCGGCACTCACCCCGTCGGCATGCAGGGCAGGCATCAGCTGCTCCGCCTTGCCCACGTGGAACTCGGTCTGCTCGATGCCGTTGAGGGCCGCATTGCGACGGGCGTCGCTGATGGCACTCTCCACCGACTCAATCCCCACCACCTTGGCGGCCTTGCCTGCCAGGAACAGGGAGATGGTGCCGATGCCGCAATAGATGTCGAACACCGTCTCGCTGCCGGTCAGCTCGCAATACTCCAGCGCCTTGGAGTAGAGCACGTCGGTCTGGCTCGGGTTGTTCTGGAAGAAGGAGAGGGGCGAGATCTCGAATTCGAGCTCGTGGATCTTGTCGCGGATCACCCCGCTGCCCAGCAGCACCCGGTTCTTGTCACCCAGGATGCGGTTGGTACGCGCCTCGTTGATGTTCTGCACCAGGGTAGTGACCGGCAGATCCGCCAGGGCCGCCAGCAGTTCGGCTTCGAACGGCAGCGCTTCGCCCAGGGTCACCAGCACCACCATCAGCTCGCCGCTCTTGAAGCCCTTGCGGGTCATCAGGTTGCGCACGCAGCCGGTGTGGGCCACCTCGTCATAGGCCGCGATGTCGTGCTCGCGCATCCAGTTGCGTACCCGGGCGTTGAGCTCCATGTGCAGCGAGTCCTGCACCGCACAATCATCGGCGGTGATGAGGTCATGGGAGTGCTTGCGGTAGAAGCCGATCTCGGCGCCCGCCTCGCTGCCACGCACCGCGTACTGGGCCTTGTTGCGGTAGGCAAACGGCGTCTCCATGCCGAGGATGGGGTTGACCACGGCCTCACCCAGCCCGACCTGTTCCAGTGCGCTCTGCACCAGGCTCTGCTTGAGGGCAAGCTGGGCCGGATAGGCCAGCGGGCGCACCTGGCAGCCACCGCATTCGGTGTTGGGGCAAAAATCGGCCACCCGATCGGCAGAGGGCTGGGTCAACTCGACCAGCTTGCCGTGCAGGTAGTTCGGTTTGACCTCGGTCAACTCGACCAGCGCCTGCTCACCGGGCAGCAGACCCTCGACAAACAGGGGGCGATCGAACAGGCGACCCTTGCCATCCCCCTTGTCGGTCAGTTCCAGAATATCGATCTGATGTTGGTGTCCCACTAACGGCATGAGCGGCTCCGAAGGCATGAAAGAGAGGGTGACGACGGGGCAGACCCGGCGACCCCGAATAAAGGGTGGCAGAGTTTAGCGGAGATCCGCCCAAAATGCAGGCATAAAAGACCCCGCAGACACAAATAGCGACCCCGGCCACCAGCGGCCCGGTCCGGGCAGCCTGGCCACCTCGCCCCAATAAAAAAAACCGCCGGACGGGGCCGGCGGTATGACATTCATGGCAGCAGGATCAATGGCTGTAGGCTTTCTCGCCGTGGCTGGTCACGTCCAGCCCTTCGCGCTCGGCATCTTCCTTCACCCGCAGACCGATCAGCAGGTCCACCAGCTTGTAGGCCACGGCCGAGACCAGGGCGGTCCAGACCACGGTCACCCCCACGCCGATGACCTGTACCTTGACCTGGGCCAGGATGGAGTATCCCTCGGCCACCTGGTTGGTCACATAGTCCCACACCCCGGTGCCGCCCAGATCCGGGCTGGCGAACACCCCGGTCAGCACGGCACCCAGGATCCCGCACACCCCGTGCAGGCCGAACACGTCCAGGCTGTCATCGGCCCCCAGCAGACGCTTGAGACCGTGCACGCCCCACAGACCAGCCACACCACTGAGCAGGCCGATGATGAGGGCGCCCCCCACACCGACGAAACCGGCGGCAGGGGTGATGGCGACCAGGCCCGCCACCGCACCGGAGACCGCGCCAAGCAGGGAGGGACGGCCCTTCATCGCCCACTCGGCGAAGGTCCAGGAGAGGGCGGCAGCGGCCGGTGCGATCCAGGTGTTGGCGAAGGCCAGGGCAGCCGTGCCGTTGGCTTCGAGGGAGGAGCCAGCGTTGAAGCCGAACCAGCCGAACCACAGCAGGGCGGCACCGATCATGGTCATGGTCAGGCTGTGGGGGGTCATGGGGTCACGGCCATAGCCAACCCGTTTGCCCACCATGAAGGCCCCAACCAGACCGGCCACCGCGGCGTTGATGTGCACCACGGTGCCGCCGGCGAAGTCCAGAGCGCCGTGCTGGAACAGATAGCCTGCGGTGGCACCGGCCGCTTCGGCGGCGGCCGCATCCGTGTAGGCATCCGGACCCGCCCAGTACCACACCATGTGCGCCATCGGGATATAGGCGAAGGTGAACCAGATCACCGCGAACAGCAGCACCGCCGAGAACTTCATCCGCTCGGCAAAGCCGCCGACGATGAGCCCGCAGGTGATGGCGGCAAAGGCGCCCTGGAACACCACGTAGATGAACTCGCTGATCCCGACCCCCTTGCTGAAGGTGGCGGCGATGGAATCCGGCGTCACCCCCATCAACAGCACCTTGTCGAAGGAGCCGTAGAAGGCGCCGCCCTCGGTGAAGGCCAGGGAGTAACCGTAGACCACCCAGAGGACGGTGATGAGGCAGAACAGGGTGAACACCTGCATCAGCACGCTCAGCATGTTCTTGGCGCGCACCAGGCCGCCGTAGAAGAGGGCGAGGCCCGGCACGGACATCAGGATCACCAGGGCCGCCGCCACCATCAGCCAGGTATTGTCCCCCTTGTTGATGGTCACGGTCGCGGCCGCCTGTACCACATCGGCCTGCGCGGCCACCTCTTCGGCCCAGCCCGGGGCGGCCATGGTGGCGGCCAGCGCCAGCAGGCCAGTCATTACGAGTCTCTTGAACATACAGCCCTCTCCTTGTCGTCCCGGCATCCGGGTCCATTTCCTGATATGCATTTCCAACCTGGCCACCTGCCCACCGTACCTGTGTGGCTCACGGAGACATCATGGCGACATGACATGGGGAAAGCATAAAGCAGGCCAAGAAAAATAATCCTTTTATTTCATAGCGTTATCTTTTTATCACATTCAACACGCACCATCTTGGCGCACAATGCCCGGTTACAGGGGGAAAATCGCACTTTGGCTGTGCATTGCCGGGAAAATGCACCAGGATGACCCAACCACCTCACAATGACGGGGCGAACCCGTGGTGATGTCACCTTGGCAGGCTTATCTATCCCGCTAAGGTATTTATGAAATAAATGAAATGGGCCTTACCATGGTGAAATCAAATGAGGCTGACGGCCAATATCCCCCCACCCGAGGGGCACAAGCACGATAAGAGTGCAAACTCGCGCCATTCGTCTGGCTTGCCCCGAAATGCCCGGTCATACTGGCAAGCCATCATCCCCTGTTCCCAGCGCCGCGAGGAGCCCATGCCCAATCTCAACGTGACCGAAATCAAGGCCTTCGTGCCTGCCCGGGATTTCCCGCTGTCAAAGCAGTTCTATCAGGATCTCGGCTTTACCCTGGCCTCCGATGGCGACGGCGTGGCCTATTTTCAGGTTCTTCGCGGGATCTTGGGGAAGTGGAAGTTGACAGACAGGGTGCTGGTAAACTGGCTGTCTCCAAACACACCACCACCATCACCCTGCTGTCGCCGTGCATCATATTGATATTGCCTCCTTCTG